>JASHQW010000278.1 GCA_030038875.1 Gammaproteobacteria bacterium
GATTCGATCTCAGCGCGCAGCCGGCCAGGCACGCGCCGGCCGCGGTGCTCCCCGCGCCCGCTGCGTCCGCTCCGGTTCGCCCGCCCGCCGCGCAGGTCGCGGACGGTATCGAGCGAGTGAGCGGCGAGAAGGTCGAGCTCAGCTTCGAGGCGAAACGCTGCATCCATTCGCGTTTCTGCGTGACCTGGGCGCCGCAGGTATTTCTCGCCAACGTGCAGGGCCCCTGGATCCATCCGGACGCCATGAGCGTCGAGCGCCTCGTCGAGGTGGCGCACGCCTGCCCGTCGGGGGCCATTCGCTACCGTCGGCTCGACGGCCAGCCGGATGAGGCCGCGCCGCCGGTCAACCTCGCCGCCGTGCGTGAGGCGGGGCCTTACGCGTTCCGCGCGCAGCTCGTGATCGACGGCGCCCCGGCCGGCTTTCGTGCGACGCTGTGCCGCTGCGGTGCCTCGAAGAACAAGCCCTACTGCGATGGCTCGCATCACGAGATCGGCTTCAGCGCGACGGGCGAGCCGCCGAGCGGCGCGACCGACATGCTGGCGGTGCGCGATGGGGCCTTGAGGATCGACCCGCAGACCAACGGCCCGCTGCGGGTGCGCGGCAATCTCGAGATCGTGAGCGGCACCGGCCGCGTGGTGGCGCGGGTCGGGTCCGCGAACCTGTGCCGTTGCGGTGGCAGTGCCAGCAAGCCCTTTTGCGACGGAACCCACGCGAAGATCGGGTTCAGGTCTTCTTAATGGGACAAAATCGCCTGGCGGCGATTTTGTCGGACATTACTCCGTTGACCGCCGGCAAAAGGCGCGACTTTTGCCGGCTGCCTCAGCGGTCCTGCGGATATCAGCGTCGTTGCGCTCTCAGGTCGCGACCCGCAGCCGCCGCACCGCGCGCGTGAATTCCTCGATGTCGTGCGCGCGCGTGGCGGGCTCGGGCGCACCGAAGCGCAGCCGTGCGTACCCCGAGAGCAGCGCGTAGGCGCCTTCGGCCGCGGCGGGATGTCCGGTGCGCAGCGCCTGCGCGTAGTCGAGCGGCCCCTGGTGCGCGGCGCGTGCGAGACCGGTGCGCGCGAGCTTGCGGCACAGCCGCGCATAGGCCCGCGCGAGCGGGTCGGGGCGCGCGCGGCGTATCGCGCCTCTCATGTGCCAGGAGATGAGCGCGAGCCACGTGAGGAGCACGCTCACGAAGGCCCAGCCGAGCGCCCAGGCGTCGGGGGAGCGTATCCCCAGCCGCTCGAGCACGTCGATCTGGGTCGCATAGTCGAACTTCACCACCCGGTCGTTCCACCAGGCTGTGGCCGCATCCCAGCGCTGCAGCAGATGCACGAGCCATGGCGCGCGCAGCAGCCGGGTCGACGCCGGCATCGCCTCGGGCAGGAGATCGAACGCCCCGCGCTCGAGCCGCTCGGGCGCGACGACCGCGGTCGGATCGACCCGCGTCCAGCCATGGCCCTCGAGCCACACTTCCACCCAGGCGTGCGCATCCGACTGGCGCACCACCAGGTAGCCGCCGACCGGGTTCCATTCGCCGCCGAGATATCCGGTCACGACCCGCGCGGGGACGCCCGCTGCGCGCATCAGCACCGCGAAAGCGGAGGCGTAATGGCCGCAGAACCCGGTGCGGGTGCGAAACAGGAGATCATCGATCTGGTCGGCGCCGAGCTGCTCGGGCTCGAGCGAGTACACGAAGCCGCCCCCGCGCAGGTAGCCGAGTGCTGCCGTCACGAAGGCGGCGTCGCTGGCGGCGCCCGCGCGTAGCTCGCGCGCCAGCGCGAGCGAGCGCGGATTGCCTCGCGGCAGGCCGGTGTCCTCGCGCCGTTCCCCGTCCGTGAGCGGTGCGGCCGCCCGCCTGGCCGTATACGACAGCACCTCGAAGCCGGTCGGGTCCGACACCGGCCGCGTCGCGACCAGCTCGTAGTCGTGAGTGAGCTGGACGTTCGGATCGGGAGACTCGACGGGTGTGTCGAGAGCGAACCACCAGCGCTGCCGGCTGGGCTCGAGCGCGACGCGGTAGTGATAGGCCGGGCCCGCAAACTCCCATGTGTGGCCCCGGCGCCAGTGCCCGTAACCGCGCGACCAGGTCGAGCCGTCGAAGTCGTGCAGCACCGGGCCACGCCAGTAGCGCCGCTCGGGCGGCGGCAGCTCGCCTGCAAAGCGCACGCGGAATGCGACATCGTAGGAGGTGGTGAGCTTGCCGATGCTGCCGGGGCTCATGGTGTCGGAGAGCCCGGTCACGGCCTCGTCGCCGCGCGGCACCGCCCAGAAGGAGCCGGCGAGGCGCGGAAAGAACAGAAACAGCAGCACCGCGAGCGGCAGCGCGAGCAGCAGCGTACGGCCGGCGAGCGCGAGCGCGGCGCGCCCGGGGAAGCCGTCCGTGGCGATGACGGCAAGCGCCGTGCAACACAGCCAGGCTTCGGCGAGATAGAGCGGGGTGCGCAGCAGCTCCTGGCGGTCGAGGCACGCGGCCAGCAGCAGGAACAGCCCCGCGCCCACGAGCACCAGCCGATCGCGCCGCCGGTAGGTCTCGAGGAGCTTGAGTGCGGCCATCAGCACGAGCAGCGCACTTCCGGCCGCAAGGCCGTTCAAGGTGCGAAAGCGGGCGAGTACCGCGATGACGACCGCCGCGACGAGCAGCGTGCGGACGATCGCGCCGGGCAGCGGCGCGCGGGTACGCGCGGCTGCGAGGCGCCAGCCTACCAGCACGAGTGCCGCGGCCGAGACCCACGCGGGGAGGCGGTCGATGTGCAGCGCCAGTCCGCCCGCGAACGCCGCGATCGCCCACAAGAGCGCCCGATTGTCCGGGCGTTCAGGCATGGAGCGCAGCCGCGGCGGTCTGCGGCACAACGGAGGCGGCGGACATGCCGCTGCCATGCAGCGCGAGCGCCGCCAGGCAGCGGTGCCGATGCTCGGGTCCGCGATTCGGCGCGATCTGGACGCCAGGCAGCGTCAGCCCGTAGCGCTCGCCGCCCGCTTCGGCGTCGACCACC
>JASHQW010000279.1 GCA_030038875.1 Gammaproteobacteria bacterium
ACCTTCGTCGTCGACGAGAACCAGGGCAGCCGTCTGGTCGAACAGCTGCACGAGCTGCTGATCCGCCCGGTGAGCGGCGACAAGGTGCTTGGGCCGACCTGGCAGCAGCTGTTCTCGCAGCCGGGGGAGGCGGCCGGCGGCGCGCAGCCGTGGTGGCGGCTGCGACGCAAGGAGCTGCTGGCGGCGCTCGGGGAGCAGCCGGCGGCCTTCGTCTACGACCTCGACACCGTGCGCCAGGCGGCGCGTGCGCTGCGCGGCATGCAGTCGGTCGGCCGCGTGCATTACTCCATGAAGGCCAACCCGCATCCGCAGCTGCTGCGCACGCTGCGCGCGGAGGGCATAGAGTTTGAGTGTGTGTCGCGCGGCGAGGCCGAACGGGCCCTCGAGCTGTTTGCCGATCTCGACCCGCAGCGCATCCTCTATACGCCTAACTTCGCGCCGCGCGAGGAGTACGCCTGGGCGCTCGAGCGCGGCGTGCGGGTCACGGTCGACAACCCGTACGCGCTCACGGCATGGCCGGCGCTGTTCCGCGGCCGCGAGATCTTCGCCCGTCTCGACACCGGCGTCGGCCGCGGCCATCACACGCATGTGCGCACCGCCGGCACGCGCTCGAAGTTCGGCGTGCCGATCGCCGAGCTCCCCGCGTTCGCGCGCGAGGCACGGGCGGCGGGCGCGCGCATCACGGGCCTCGAGGCCCATGTCGGCAGCGGCATCTTCGACGTGACGAGCTGGGAGCACACGGCGCGCCTCCTGGCTGCGGCCGCGCGCAACCTGCCCGAGGTGCGCGTGATCGACGTGGGCGGCGGGCTCGGCGTGCCCGAGCGCTCCGATCAACCCGGTGTCGATCTCGCCAGGCTCGACACGCTGCTCCAGGCGGTGCGGGCCGAGCATCCCCACCTGGAGGTGTGGCTCGAGCCCGGACGCTACCTGGTGGCGGCCGCGGGCGTGCTGCTGGCGCGGGTGACGCAGCTCAAGCAGAAGGGCGGGGTGCGCTTCGTCGGGGTGGCCACCGGCATGAACTCCCTGATCCGTCCGGCACTCTATGGCTCATACCATGAGATCGCTAACCTCACGCGCATCGACGAGCCGGCCACGGAGCTCGTGAACGTCGTCGGCCCCATCTGCGAGAGCGCCGACGTGCTCGGACATGACCGCCTGCTGCCGGTGACGCAGGCGGGCGATGTGCTGCTCATCGCGAACGCCGGCGCCTACGGGCACGCCATGAGCTCGCACTACAACCTGCGCAGCCCCGCGACGGAGCTGATCCTCTGAGACGCTTAGCTCTCCGTCTGCTCGGGGCGGCGGCCATCGCGGCCGCCGTGTACGTGCTGTACCTCGACCTGCTGGTGACGCATCAGTTCGAGGGGCGGCGCTGGACGCTGCCGGCTCTGGTCTACGCCGCACCGCTGGAGCTGTATGCGGGCCTGGCGCAGCCGGCGCCGGAGGTGGCGCACGAGCTCGAGCGGCTGCACTACCGCAAGGTCGCGCGGCTCGACCGGCCGGGCACCTACCGCATCAACGGCGCACGCATCGACGTGGCGCTGCGGCCGGCGCGCTTTGCCGACGAGAATCGCGACGCGCAGCTGCTCAGTATCTTCACCGGACCTGAGGGGATCGAGAGCCTGAAGGATGCCGCCGGGCGCGAGGTACCGGTGATCCGGCTCGAGCCGCTCCTCATCGGCAGCATCTTTCCGAGCCACGGCGAGGACCGCATCGTGCTCAGCCCGCGGGACGTGCCACCGCTCCTGCCGGCGGCGCTCAAGGCGATCGAGGACCGCAGATTCGACGCGCACCGCGGCGTCGATCCGCAGGCGATCCTGCGGGCACTATGGGTCGATGCGCGCGCCGGGCAGATCGAGCAGGGCGGCAGCACGCTCACGCAGCAGCTGGTGCGCAGCTATTTCCTCTCCTCGCGCCAGACGCTCGGGCGCAAGATCCGCGAGGCGATCATGGCGATCGCGCTCGATGCGCACTTCACCAAGGACGATCTCATGAACGCCTATATCAATGAGATCTTCCTCGGCCAGGATGGCAACCGCGCCATCCATGGCTTCGGCCTCGCCAGCCAGTTCTATTTCGGCAAGCCGCTCGCCGAGCTCGATCTGTCGGAGATGGCGCTGCTGGTGGCGGTGGTGCGCGGGCCGTCCTACTACGACCCGCGGCGGCACCCCGATCGGGTGCTGGCGCGGCGCAACCTGGTGCTGAAGGAGCTCGCCGACCAGCAGGTCGTCACCTCCGCGCAGGCGGCCGAGGCCGAGCGGCGTCCGCTCGGGGTCACGGCACGGCCCGCGGGCGCCTACTATCCCGCCTACCTCGACTTCGTGCGGCGCACCTTGCGGCGCGACTATCGCGAGGCGGACCTGACCGAAGCGGGGCTCTCGATCTACACGAGCCTCGACCCGCGCGCCCAGGATGCCGCCGAGCACGCGCTCGAGCGCGAGCTCAGCCGGCTCGACCGCCTGAGAAAGCGCAGCGCCGAGCCCGAGTCGCTCGAGGGCGCCGTGGTCGTCACGACGCCGCAAAGCGGCGATGTGGTCGCGATCGTAGGCGGGCGCGACGTCGGCTACGACGGCTTCGATCGGGCGCTCGATGCGCGCCGCGCCATGGGCTCGCTGGTGAAACCCTTCGTGTATCTCACGGCGCTCGAGAGCGGCCGCTACAACGCGGCCACGGTGGTCGAGGATCAGCCGGTCGACCTCAAGCTGGCGGGCGGGGGGCACTGGCGGCCGGAGAATTTCAACCATGACACCAACGGTCCGGTTCCGGTCGCGCGCGCACTGGCCGAATCGCTCAACCTCGCGACCGTCGGCGTCGGCCTCGACGTGGGACTGCCGAAGGTCGCCGCGACGCTGCAACGCTTCGGTCTCGAGCGGCCGCCCGAACGGGTGCCCGCCATGCTCCTGGGTGCGGTAAACGTCACGCCCCTCGAGGCGGCACAGCTCTACAACGGGCTCGCGAACGGTGGATTCCGCAACCCGCTGCGCGCGGTGCGTGCGGTCATCGGCACCGACGGCAAGGCGCTCAAGGCATTCCCGTTGCAGGTGACGCAGGTGGCGACGCCCGAGACGGTTTACCAGCTCGACCGGCTGCTGACTCTGGTCATGGATCGCGGCACCGGGCGGCCGGCGCGAGCGCTGCTGCCCCCGAACCTCGTGCTGGCTGGCAAGTCGGGCACTTCCTCCGATTATCGCGACAGCTGGTTCGCGGGCTTCTCCGGCGGTGATCTCACCGTGGTGTGGGTCGGCTACGATGACAACGCGCCGACCGGCTTGACCGGCTCCGCGGGCGCACTGCCCGTGTGGGCGCTCATCATGGCGGACCTCGGCGGCAGCTCGTGGAATGTGCCGATGCCGGAGGGGCTCATTGATATGGAGATCGAGTACGGAACGGGCCTGCGGGTGCTGCCGGGCTGCTCCGACGACCGGGTGACGGTCGCGGTGCCCGCCGGGACGCAGGTCCCGGCGAAGCCCGGCTGCGGCTTCCCGGAGAGCGGCAATCCCGTCACCACCTTCATCGATCACACACAGCGGTGGCTGCACAATCTCGTGCACTGACCGAATTGCGCGCCGTGATCAAGGGCGCCAGCGCGCTCGCGGCGCTGCTGACGGCGTGGGCTCTCGCCGCCTGCGCCGCGCCCGGCCCCGTGCCACCCGGCGCGCCGGGAGGGGCCGTGGTTCCGGGCTCCTCCACGGCGGGCAGTGCGCAGCCGCCGCCTCCGGCGCCCCTGCCTTCACAGCCCGCACGGCAGTTTCGTCTCGGCACCGCGGCGAGTGCGCTGGTCGCGCAGGCTCATACGCAGGCGGGCGGCGGCGAGTACGCCGCGGCCGGTGCGACGCTCGAGCGGGCGCTGCGCATCGAGCCGGACAATCCGCTGCTCTGGGTCGAGCTCGGGCGCGTGCAGCTCGGAGAAGGGAACGCCGCCCAGGCCGACAGCATGGGCCGCAAGGCGCTCGCGCTCGCGGCCGGCGACAGTTCCGCGCAGGCCTCCGCCTGGCGGCTGATCGCGGATTCGCTCCATGCGCGCGGCCGCACTGCCGACGCGCTCGATGCGGAGCAGCGCGCGGCGGCGCTGGCGCCGCAGTGACATAAACCTCACAAATCAGCGCCCTGCGCTTGCGCGGCAGGGGCTCCCCACCCTAAACTCGCGCTAACTCATCGAGACCGGCTGAGGGATAAGGCCCTTAGACGCCGGGGCAACCGCCAGGCTTAACCACCCTGGAAAGGTGCCAACTCCTGCGACTCCTGCCCTGAGGGGGTCGACAGATGAGCGGTCTGCGTAGCCTCCTGGGGATTCGCCCAGCCGAGGATGGACGCGACAAGCCTCGCGCCTCCCGCGCAGGCACGCTCCGCAGGTGTCCGATGAGCTTTGGGAACCCAAGCGGAGCGCTCATGAGCAACATTTCGCACCTTCTGTCATCCGGCGAAGCGGCGGCCAACGGCGTGAGCCAGGTCACGCAGACCGTGCGCGCCGGCCTCGAGTGCAGCGATGAGACTGGCTGCGTCATGCCACCGTTGCATCTGTCGTCGACGTTCGCGTTCCGCGGCTTCGGCGAGAAGCGTGCCTACGACTACACGCGCTCGGGCAATCCGACGCGCGACCTGCTGGCCGCGGCGCTGGCTGAGCTAGAGCAGGGCGCGGGCGCGGTGGTCACGGCGAGCGGCATGGCGGCGGTCACCGTGACCGGCTACCTCGTGCCGGGCGGCGCGCGCATCGTAGCGCCGCACGACTGCTATGGCGGCACGTACCGGCTCTTCGACGCCTGGCGGCGGCGCGGCGAGCGCGAGGTCGAGTTCGTTGACTTCGGCGACGAGGCGGCGGTGCGGGCCGCGCTCACCCGGCCGACGGCGCTCCTGTGGATCGAGACACCGAGCAATCCGCTGCTGCGCATCACGGACATCGCGGCCTTTGCCGCCCTGGGCCGCGGCGCCGGCGCGCTGGTGGTGGTCGACAACACCTTCCTTTCGCCCGCCTGGCAGCAGCCGCTCACCCTCGGCGCCGACCTCGTCGTGCACTCGACGACCAAGTACCTGAACGGCCACAGCGACGTCGTCGGCGGCGCGGTGGTGGCGCGGGACAAGGCGCTGCACGAGCAGCTCGTCTGGTGGGCGAATTGCTTAGGGTTGACGGGCGCGCCCTTCGACAGCTTCCTGACGCTGCGCGGCCTGCGCACGCTCCACGCGCGGCTCGAGCACCACGCGCGCAACGCGCACGAGCTGGCTCACTGGCTCACCGGGCAGGGGAACGTGCGGCGCGTGTGGTATCCGGGGCTCGCCGGCCACCCGGGGCACGAGCTGGCGCGGCGGCAGCAGCGCGCTTACGGCGCCATCGTCACCCTCGAGCTCGAGGGCGGGCACGATGCGGTGCGCGAGTTCGTCGCCAATCTCAGCTGCTTCTCGCTGGCCGAATCCCTCGGCGGAGTCGAGAGCCTGGTCGCGCATCCGGCCACCATGACCCATGCGGCCATGGATCCGGCGGCGCGGGAGCGGGCCGGACTGACCGACGGCTTGATCCGCCTCTCGATCGGCATCGAGGCGCTGGAGGATCTGCGCGAGGACCTCGCGCGGGCGCTCGCGCGCGCTGCGCGCGTGCTGCCGGGCAGGCCGCTCAAGGTGGCGGCGGCAGGTTG
>JASHQW010000280.1 GCA_030038875.1 Gammaproteobacteria bacterium
TGAGGCGCAGCTGCCAGCGCAGATAGCAGCGGTGCGGGTCGATGGCCTCGAGCGGCGGCAGCTCGCCGGTGTCGGCGGCGACCACGAGCTCGCCATGCTCGGCGAGCGCTGCGAACAGCGCCAGCGGCTCGTTGCCGCGTGACAGCATGTTTTCGAGCGGCTTGACGCTGATCTGCCACTCCGGCAGCTGCCCTTCAGCCGCAGCCGGCGCGGCCGCCGGTGCCGCGGGCGCTGCCACCACCGGAGCCGGTGCCGGCGTTGCGGCGGCGGGCGGCTCAACCGCAGCGGCTGGCGCGGGGGCGGCATCGTTCTTCGCCACCGCGACCTCGAGATCGAACTGGAGGTCCGCGACCTTCTGCGGGTCGAAGCTCTCCTTGCGCTGCGCGGCGCGCAGCATCTCGCGCATTACGTCGACCGACTTCAGCAGCAGGTCCATCACCCCCGTGCTGAGGCGCGTCCGTCCGGCACGCACCCCGTCGAGCAGGGTCTCGCAGGTGTGGGTGAAGGAGGCGATGTCGGCGAAGTTGAACATGCCGGCGCCGCCCTTGATGGAGTGCGCCACGCGGAAGACGGTGTTGATGACCTCGGGGTCGGGCGCGCCGACGTCGAGCTTCAGGAGTGCGGCCTCCATCGACTCGAGCGCCTCGAAGCTCTCTTCGAAGAAGGCCTCGTGAAACTGCGCGAGATCGATGCCCACGGCACCCTCAACCGGCGGCGCCGAGGGCCAGCGCGGCGGTGAGATCGAGCGCCTGCGCGGCGCGCATCATGCCCTCGCTGCACTCGAGCCAGACGACCGCACGGCGCCGCGCTTTGCGCTCGCTGAGGAATGCCACCAGCAGCTGCAGGGCCGCGGTGTCGATCCGCTCCACCCGGGCGGCGTCGATGTATACCGGAGCGGAATGCTCCAGGCGCAGCATCAGCTGCCCGAGCAGCTGTGCGGCGTCGCGGATCGTGCACTGCGGCGGCAGGCGCAGCACCGCCTCCGGCGACAGCGCGTACGTCCCGATGGTGGTAGCGGAGGTCTGTTCGGCGGAGCTCATCACATTCCTTTCATCGCCACGCCCATGGCGAGCAGCTCGTCCACATCCTGTTGTCCGTCGACCGTGCTGACGCTGATTCCGGGGACCGCCGGACCGAAGCCGCGCGAGCCCTCCTCCGCAGCCGGGGGCGCATGGCGGTTTCCCGACACGGCGCGCTCACTCCCCTGCACGAGCCGTGCCAGCTCGTCCTCGAGCTGCGCCACGAGCTCGATCACCCGGCGGATGATCTGACCCGAGAGGTCCTGGTAGCTCTGCGCCATCAGCACCTCGACCAGGTTCGTCTTGACGGTCTCGCCGTCGGCATGTGCGGCGGCGAAGTGGCTCTCGAGGCGGCCGAGGAGCTCGAGCCAGTAAGGCGAGGCAGCGCCGCTCTCGCGGGCCTCCTTGCATTCCGCCCCGAGCGTGGCGGCCGCGGCGGCGGTGCGCGCCACCAGCGGCGTCGAGCCCTCGACCAGATCCAGGGTGCGGTGCGCGGCCTCGTCGGTGAGCTTGAGCACGTGGTCGAGCCGGGCACGCGCGTCGGGAATCTCCTGGCCCGCGAGGCGCAGCAGCCGCGGGTCGAGCCGGAACTGATCGAGCGCGGCGCGCAGCCGTGCATCGAGCTGGCGCAGCGAGTCCCACAGGCCCCGCTCGCGCATGCCCGTCAGCCGGTCGACGGCCTCGAGAAAAAGCGCTTCGTCGCCGGCCTCGAGCGCCTCTCGCAGGGCGAGGCATACCTCGCCCCACTGCTGCTGCAGTGTCGCGGACACGGGTGTCGCACTCATGCCGCGGGCGCCAGGATCTTCTCGAGCTTCTCGGCGAGGACCTGCGCGGTGAACGGCTTGATCACGTAGCCGTTGACGCCGGCTTTGGCCGCCTCGACGATCTGGTCGCGCTTGGCCTCGGCGGTCAGCATCAGCACCGGCATCTTGGCGAGCTTCGGATCGGAGCGCACCGCCTTCAGCAGGTCGAGGCCGGGCATGCCCGGCATGTTCCAGTCCGTGATCAGCACATCGTAGGGCTCGGCCTGCAGCATCGGCAGCGCGGTCTTGCCGTCGTCGGCCTCGGCGACGTTGGCGTAGCCGAGATCGTTCAGCAGGTTCTTGACGATGCGCCGCATGGTGGAGAAGTCGTCCACGACGAGGAACCGCAAATCCTTTTTCATAAGTGTCCTCACTACCCGTTACGGCGGCTCGAGCATGCCCGCGGCACTCTCTGTGACGCCGTTCAAGAAAACGCCGCTTGCTGCGCGATGTCGCGCAACAGGAAGCATCGGCTTGCGGGTGCGAATCTTGAGTTGGGCGCGCGCTCAGGTCCGCGACGGCGCGCCGTCGGTACGCGCTCGTGCCGGGGGCTCTGCCGCGAGTTGCAGCGCGGCACGGCGGGCCTTTTTTCCGCGCGGGCGGCAGACTCTTGCCGCGCACCGGTATTCGCTCACGGTGCAGAAAGGCTCCTCGACAGCCGCGGCGATTCCTTTAGGCGAAAGGCACGATGCACTTCACAGTTCTGTGACCGTGCTTACCTCAGCATAGCTTTTGCAAGACCCAGGGACCTGAAGCAGTGAAGGAGCACACCCATGTCTGAGCCGCGCGGCGGTAGCGCGCACACGCGCACAGCGGCCCAGCCCATCGAGCGCTGGTCGCTGCCGGCGGTCGAGGGACCCCTGGCGAGCAGCATGCGGGACGAGCGCGCCCGCGCGCTTACCGACAAGCGCGCCGCGCGGGATGCTACGCACGGCTATGAAGCGGGCCTCGCGCGTGCGCAGGCGGAGATGGCCCCGAGGCTGGAAGAGCTCGCGGCCCGCGTGCGCCGCCTCGACAGCGTGCTGCAGCTCCTCGCCTCCCCGCTGCGCGCACTCGATGACGAAGTCGAGAAACAGCTGCTCGAGCTCGCCTTCGCCGTGGGCAAGCAGCTCGCACGGCGCGAGCTCTCCGCCGCTCCGGCGCAGATCGTGGCGATCCTGCGCGAGTGCCTCGAGCAGCTGCCGCTCGCCGCCCGCGACGTGCGCGTGCATCTGCACCCCGAGGACGCGGCGATCGTGCGCGAGCGCCTCGCCGCACCCGCCGAAGAGCGCGCCTGGAGCCTCATCGAGGACCCGACGCTCGCGCGCGGCGGCTGCCTGGTCCGCAGCGACACCTCCCAGATCGACGCCCGCTTCGAGAGCCGGGTCAACGCCGTGCTCGCGAGCGCGCTCGGCGAACAGCGGACGCCGGAGCGCGCGCCCTCGGGCGCCGGTGACGGCGAGTGAGCGACGGCGACGTCCCGGCCGAGCGCACCCGGGCCTGGCGCGAGCGGCTCGGCCGGCTTACGCGCCGGGTCGAGCGCACGGCCCCGCTCGCGGTCGAGGGCTCCCTCACCCGCATGGTGGGCTTGACGCTCGAGGCCGTCGGCTGCCAGGCCTCGATCGGTGATCACTGCGAGCTGATCGCGCGCGACGGCTCGCGCATCGAGTCCGAAGTGGTCGGCTTCGCCGGCGACCGGCTGTTCCTCATGCCCACCGGCGACAGCCACGGACTCGGGCCCCAGGCGCGGGTGATACCGCGGCCGGGAGCCGGACTCGTTCCGGTCGGACCGCAGCTGCTCGGGCGCATCATCGACGGCGCCGCCCAGCCGCTCGACGCGCTCGGGCCGCTCGATTGCGAGACACGCGTGCGCCTCGCCGGCAAGCCCATCAATCCCCTCGCCCGCGCGCCGCTCTCCGAGCCGCTCGACGTCGGCATCCGCTCGATCAATTCGCTCCTCACCATCGGCCGCGGGCAGCGCATTGGCCTGTTCGCCGGCAGCGGCGTCGGCAAGAGCGTGCTGCTCGGCATGATGGCGCGCTACACCAAAGCGGACGTGATCGTCGTCGGACTGATCGGCGAGCGCGGCCGCGAGGTGAAGGAATTCGTCGAGCGGATCCTGGCGCCCAAGCACCGCACCCGCGCCGTGATTGTCGCGGCTCCGGCCGACAACCCGCCGCTGATGCGCCTGCACGGCGCCTGGGTCGCCACCGCGGTGGCCGAGTACTTCCGCGACCAGGGCAAGAGCGTGCTGCTGCTCATGGACTCGCTCACCCGCTTCGCGCAGGCGCAGCGCGAGATCGGACTCGCGATCGGCGAAGCGCCGGCGACCAAGGGCTTCCCGCCCTCGGTCTTCGCGCGCATGCCCGCCCTGGTCGAGCGCGCCGGCAACGGTCCGGCCGGCGGCGGCTCGATCACCGCCTTCTACACCGTGCTCACCGAGGGCGACGATCAGAGCGATCCGATCGCGGACGCCGCGCGCGCCATCCTCGACGGTCACATCGTGCTCTCGCGCCGCATCGCCGAGACCGGCCTCTATCCGGCGGTCGACGTCTCGGCCTCGATCAGCCGTGCCATGCACGAGATCGCCTCGCCCCAGCACCAGCAGCAGGCGCAGCAGCTGCGCCGCGCCCTGTCGATCTACGAGCAGCACCGCGACCTCATCAGTCTCGGCGCCTATGTCCGCGGCAGCGACCCGCGGGTCGATGCCGCCGTGGCGCTCTGGCCGCAGATCCAGCAGTTCCTGCAGCAGGACATGCGCCAGCGTGTCGATTTCGCCTCGAGCTTAGGCGCCCTCAAGGGGCTGATGACCGAGCCCGCGGCCGCCCCCGACTCCGGCGCAGCAACGAGGGGATAAACGGTGCCACGGATCAGGCAGTTGAAGACCGCCCATGGCGTGCTCGAGACCGACGAGCGCCGCAAGGCGCAGACCCTCGCGGCAAGCGAGCGTGCGGTGCACGAGAGCGAGGCCAAGCTGAGTGAGCTCGGCAGTTACCGTGACGCCTACGTGCGTGACTTCGCGCTGCGTGCCGGCGCCGGCATGAACGCCGCGCGCGCGCGTGACTACCAGGCTTTTCTCGCACGCCTCGATGAGGCGCTGCGCGAGCAGAGCGAGATCGTGAGCAAAGCGCGCGCCGCGCGCGCCGAGCTCCTCGCCAAGTGGCGGGGAGCCGCGCGGCGCTCGGCCGCGGTCGACCGCGCGCTCAAGCGGGGCCTGACCGAGGAGCAGCGGCGTCTCGAGAGGCGCGAGCAGGTCGATGCGGACGAGCGCGCTCAGGGCCGCTGGTCGGCCGGAGGCACCCGCGGTGTCCGCTAGCAGCGTTCGAGCCCCTGCCGCCAGCAGCCCCACGAGCACACCGAGTGCCGACCTCGGGGCAGCGCTGCGCGCCGCGAGCCCGCGCGCCGCCGGCGTCGGCGCCTACGGCGGTCCCTCGCGTGATGGCGCAAACGCCGATCAGGAATCGCCGTCAGCTGCCGCTGCGGGCAGCACACCACGCGGCTCGGCGCCGGCCGGCACTGGGGCGACGAGCGCGGCAACCCCCGCGGCGACCACAGGATCGAGTTTCGGTGAGACGCTCGCCGCTTCCATGTCCGCCTCCGCCATCCCCGCGCAGCGCGCGGCTGGGACGCCTGCGAAGAGTGCCACGCCTGCGAAGAGTGCCAAAGGCAAATCCAGCGGGGATGCCGAGGCCGCCGCTGCGCAGAGCGCGGGCAGCGCGTCGCTTGCGGTTCAGTCACTCCTCTCGGGCAGCGCCGCGGCTCAAGCCTCCTCGGGAAGCGCAGCCGGCGCGCGCGCAGATTCATCGGCGGATGTCGGCTCCGATGACGCCACGATCGCCCCGACTGACGCGGCCGGCGCCTCGAGCGCCCGTGGCGCCGCTACGCCCTCCGTCACCGCGGCGCTGGTCGCTCGCCGACCGCCTGCGGTGGCGGCGGACGCCGCCCAGCCTGTGGGCGTTGAGGAGGGCCCGGACACCGACGCACCGGAAACGGGCGGCAGCCCGGCCGGCGAGACCGGTGCGCCGACTCGCGCGGCGCTCGAG
>JASHQW010000281.1 GCA_030038875.1 Gammaproteobacteria bacterium
GCCCACGCGCGCAACCCACGGTACTGCGGGAGGCAGACCTCTTGCTTTCCTCAACCTTGGAGGCCCGCCTGTTCACGGCGGGCCATGATGTCTAAGCACTCACGAACACCCGCCGGCCGTCCTGCTCGAGTTCCATCATCGGCGCGAGGTAGAGCTCGCTCAGAGTCGCGGCATTGAGTGCCTCGCGCACCGCGCCGAGCGTCCAGCGCCCGTCGCCATGCAGCAGCAGCACACGGTCGGCGAAGCGCGCCGCGAGCGTCGGATCGTGCAGCGTCGTGATGACGGTGCGGCCGGAGCGCGCGAGCTCGCGAAAGAGTCCCAGCACTACCAGCTGGTGATGGGGATCCAGGTGATTGGTCGGCTCATCGAGCAGGAATATGGCGGGCTGCTGCGCCAGGAGGGCCGCCACCGCCACGCGCCGCTGCTCGCCGCCCGAGAGCGTGTCGCTGCGGCGCGCGGCGAAATCGCCCAGGTCGACCGCCGCGAGCGCCTCGTGCGCCAGCCGCTCGTCCTCGGCCGTCTCCCACTGCCAGAGCGCCAGATGCGGGTGGCGGCCGATGAGCACGGTCTCCATGGCCGTGGTGACGAAGGCATCCTCGAGATCCTGCGGCAGGAGCCCGAGGCGCAGCGCGATCGCGCGCCGCGTGAGCTCACCGAGCGGCACGCCGTCGAGCATCACTTCCCCGGCCGCGGGCTGGCGCAGGCCGGCGAGCGTGTGCAGCGTCAGCGTCTTGCCCGAGCCGTTGCGCCCGAGGATCGCGACCACCTCGCCGCGTGCGAATTCGACCGACAGTCCGCGGACCAGCTCGCGCGCCCCGGCGTGCACGCTGAGCGCGCGCGCCGCGAGCCGCACGGCCGCTGTAGGGCGCGCCAGCGCGCCATTGTCGCGGCTCAGCGGCGCGTCCAACGGATCTCCAGCGCGGTCGCTGCACCGACCACCTCGCTCGCGAGGCTGCGCGGCATCTCCGACTCCTGCGGGCTCAAAGCGCGGCGCACCGCCATGATCTCCGCCTCGGCCTGCGGATAGAGCGGCTGCTGTTGCGGATCGCCATAGCCGTTCGGGAAGAGAGGCTCACCGGTTGCGAGATCATATTTGTCGGTCGCGCCCAGCGTGTGCAGGAGCTCGTGCGCAATCACGATGTCGTTGCTGCCGGTCATCGCGCCGGCGGCGAAGGCATGCACGACTCCGACCAGTCCCTTCTGCAGCCCGTGCGAGTCGGGGGCGCGCTCGAGGGTAGCGGGGTCGTGATAGAGGACGAAGAGGCGGATCGTCGCGGGCGGACGAGCGGGCACACGGCCCGCGTGCGCGGCGAACCACCGCAGCTTGAGGCTCCACCCGGCGATGCCGAAAGGTCCCGCGCCCGGCGCGAGGGTCGGCGGGAGCTCGCTCCCCTGCGGATAGAGCTCGACGTGCACGGGCTCATCTACCCTCACTCCGTAGCGATGCGCCTCGCGCGCGCAGAAGCTCTCGATGGGAACGAAGTCCTCGCGCTTGAGCGATGCGATGTAGCTCTGCGAGGTACGGCTGTCGTCGGCGTTGAGCGGGTAGATCCCCACCCAGAGCGTCTCCTGCCAGCTCTGGGTGTGCACGCGCTCGAGCCACTGCTGCAACGCCACCGCGAGCAGCACCAGCAAGAGCAGCAGGATGCGGATGTTTCTCCACACGGAGAAGTCAGGGGCACAGCGCGCGCGCCGGGTGGCGCGGCCTCGCGCGCCTCAGGGCTGCAGCCGCGTGACGTGCCACGCGCTCGCCTCGAAGGCACCGCCCGGCGCGCCCTTGAGCGTGCGCGTCCAGCGCGCGCGGTCGTGCATGCGGCCCTGGGTGCCCTCGACCCACAGCTCCACCGCGTCGGCCCACAGGCGATAGCCGCCCCAGTGGGGCGGGCGGGGCACCTCGATCTTCAGGCTCTGATCGGCGCCGGCGCTCCCGGGAATCGGCGTCCCGAAACGCTGGGCGGTGGCCGCCAGCGCACGCTCGAGCGCCGCGCGCGAGGGCACGGGCTCACTCTGCGCGCTGGCCCAGGCGCCGACGCGTTTGTCCCAGGAGCGCGAGGCGAAGTAAGTGTCGCTTTCGGCCGCGGGGCTCTGCACGACGGCCCCGTCGATGCGCACCTGACGGCCGAGCGCATCCCAGTGCATCACCGCCGCCGCGCGCGGGTTGTGCGTGAGCTGCCGGCCCTTGCTCGATTGATAGTTGGTGTAGAAGACGACGTAGCCAGGCTGCGGCACGATGTCCTTGCACAGCACGACGCGCGCCGACGGATGCCCGTCCAGGGTCGAGGTGGCGAGCACCATGGCATTGGCGTTCGGCTGGCGGCCCGCCGCCCAGGCGTCGGCGAGCCAGCGCGCGACGAGCGCCAGCGGCTCGGCGGGCAGCGGGTCGGGCAGGAGTTCCGAGTGCTCGTTCACGTGCTAGGCTCGCCCGCATGATACCGCTCTCGCGCATCGCGGGCCGCATCCTCAAGTGGGTCGGGCTCGTGGCGGGGAGCCTCGCCCTCATCGCGCTCGTGATGCTGGCGGTGGTTTTCGCCATCAACTGGCGCGATGAGCCGCTCACGCCCCTGGCGCGTTCGCTGCTCGCGCCGCCGCCGAATGCGTTGCAGCCGGACGACAACATCTACCTCGCCATGGCCGGGTTCACGGCGCCGTCGGGGGCGTCGGTGATCGCGGCGGGGCAGTCGCGCATCGGGCACTACAACGAGCACCTCGATGCGGTGCTGCACGACCCGTCGCCCGGGGCCGTCGACTCCCTGACCCTCAAGGAGCCACACGCGCTCGCGTTCCAGGGTCAGGCCGAGTTCGTGCAGCCGCTCTCCGGCTCGCTGTGGGAGCAGGTGCCGCCACACCGCGCGCAGATCGAGGCCCTCGCGGCGCAGAACGGCGAGCTCTATCAGCGCTATCTCGCCCTCGAGCGGCTGCCCGGCTACTTCGAGACGGCGCGGCCGAGTTATCTGGCTCCGGCCATCTTCGTGCCCACCGAGGTGCGTTATCTGTTCCTCGAGGACACGGTGCTGCAGCTGCGCGGCGGCAGCGCGCGCGAGGAGCGCGCGGCGCTCGATCAGCTGATCGCCGACATCGGCCTGTGGCGGCGCGTGCTGACCGGCGAGGGACTGCTGATCTCGAAGATGCTGGCGCTCGCCTATCTCGAGTCCGACTACCTCGTGCTCGCCGACATGATCGCCGACCCGCACGCGGCGGTCCCCCTGGGGCCGGACGACGCCGACACCGCCGCGCCGCTGTTCGCGCTCAAGGAGTTCAATCTGGGCGCGGCGTTCGCCGCGGAGTTTCGCGTGCAGGCATCGCTCCTCGAGCAGACCCAGTACCTCTATACCATCGGGTGGACACCGGAGCCTGCGCGCACCGGCGCACCGCGCAGCTGGACGGATCGCCTGGGGAGCGAGGTCAGCGCCCACTTCTTCAAGCTCAACGCGACGGTGAATCTCTTCGCGGAGCAGGCGCAGCGGCTGATGACCGTCACGCCCGGCCCGGGAGTTGCGGCCGCGGAGAGGAAGCTCGCGAACTCGAGCCTCACGGCCTGGAGTCTGGTCGGGGCCTACAACCCGATCGGCAAGCTCCTCGCCGGCATCGCCGCACCCACCGGTGTCACCTACCCACTGCGTGCCTGGGACGCGGCGGCGCTGCAGCGCCTGGTGCGCGCCGGGTACGAGATTCGGCGCCGGCGGATCGCCCCGGCCGACATTCCCGCCTTTCTCGCGCAGCACCCCGAGTGGTCGACGCACCCCGGTGACGGGCGGCCGTTCCTGTGGCGCCCGGACAGCGGCGAGATCGCCGTCCAGACCATCGGCGAGCAGCCGCAGGGCCGGCGTTTCTCCATCCGCGTCTGGCAGGCGCCGCCGCCGGGAGGCGAGACGCCCGGCTGAGCGGATTTGCGGCAGATTTGCCCGCTTCCCTTGCACCGCCCGCCCCGCCCCGATAGAAAGGAGGCGGATTTTCGGTGAGAAGGCCCCCTTCCCATGACGCGCGAGACCGTGACGCTGGAGGACCTGCGCCAGCGAGTGACCGATATCGACCGCCAGCTGATCACGCTGGTGGCCGAGCGCAAGGCCGTGAGCGAGGAGGTCGCGCAGGTGAAGCGCGCCACCGGCCGCTCGACCCGCGACTACGAGCGCGAGCGCGAGGTGATCCTCGGCGTGCGCGCCATGGCCGAGGAGCGTGGGGTATCGCCGGCGCTCGCCGAGCAGCTGCTGCGCCTCCTGATCCGCTCCTCCCTCACGACGCAGGAGCAGGCGAGCGTAGTCGCGCGCGGTGCCGGTACCGGGCGGCGCGCGCTCGTCATCGGTGGCGCGGGCAAGATGGGGGGCTGGTTCGTGAATTTCCTCGCGTCCCAGGGCTTCGCCGTGGAAGTCGCGGATCCCGCGCAGGGTGGAGCGGGCACCGCGCGCGTTGCCGACTGGCACAGCACCGATCTCAAGCACGACTTCATCGTGCTCGCCACCCCGCTCGGCATCACCGACGCGATCCTGCGCGATCTGGCGTTGCGCCGTCCGCCGGGGGTGATCTTCGACGTCGGATCGCTCAAGTCGCCGCTGCGCGCCGGGCTCATGGCGCTCAAGTCCCACGGCTGCAAAGTGACTTCCGTGCACCCGATGTTCGGTCCCGACACCGAGCTGCTGTCCGGCCGCCACGTCATCTTCGTCGACTTAGGAAACGCCGCCGCGCTCGCGGGCGCGCGCGAGCTCTTCTCCTCGACGATGGCGGAGCAGGTGGTCATGAGCCTCGATGACCACGACCGGCTCATCGCCTACGTGCTCGGGCTCTCGCACGCGCTCAACATCGCCTTCTTCACCGCGCTCGCCGGCAGCGGCGAGGCGGCACCGAGGCTGGCCCGCATGTCGAGCACCACCTTCGACGCGCAGCTCGACGTCGCGAGCCGCGTCGCCCAGGACAGTCCCGAGCTGTATTATGAAATACAGAGTCTCAACGACTACGGCGCCGAGTCCCTCGAGGCCCTCTCGCAGGCGGTTGAGCGCGTGCGCACCGCTGTCCTCTCGCAGGATCACGATACTTTCGTTGCTTTGATGCGCCGCGGGCGCGATTATCTCGAGGACCGGCGCACGGCCACGGAGCGCCGCGCCTGAAGGACCAGGAATCATGAGCCGACCGAGCAGCGGGCCGCGCCGTAGCACCGTGCCCCCCGATCCGATCGAGACGCTCGAAGCGCTCGAGCGCGAGAACAGCGCGCTCCGGTCGCGTCTTGCCACGCTCACCGAGGAGGTGAGCCGCAACGACGCGCTGCTGCGCAAGTCGCAGGAACGGGAGCTCGAGCTGCTGCGCGCCGGCTCGCTGGCGCAGCTGTTCGAGCGGCTGCTCATGGGGCTCAAGACCTCCTACCAGCTCGACGGCGTCATGGTGGTGCTCAACGACCCGCAGCACGAGATCCGCCACCTGATCTCGGGCGACGACCTGGCGCACGGCCCGCAGGCCGGCGTCATGTTCGTCGACGCTCTCATGACCGTGGCGCCGCAGCTCGCCGCGCTCGAGCGCCCGTGGCTCGGGCCCTACCGGCGCGCCGATCACGAGCTGCTGCTTCCCGGCGCGGATCATCCGGCGAGCCTGGCGCTCATTCCCCTGCGCCGGCACGACGAGCTCGACGGCGTGCTGGTGTTCATGAGCAACGACCCGTTCCGCTTCACCAAGGAGCTCGCCAGCGACTTCCTCGCGCACCTGGGGCTGGTGGCGGCGATCTGCGTGGAGAACGCCGTGAACCGCGCGCGCCTCCTGCGCAGCGGACTCACCGACTTCCTCACCGGCTTTCACAACCGCCGTTACCTGCACGCCCGCTTGCGCGAGGAGCTGGCGCGCGCACAGCGCGCGCGGCTGCCGATCGTGTGCCTGATGATCGACGTCGATCACTTCAAGCGCATCAACGACCAGTACGGCCATCTCGCGGGCGATGCGGTGCTGCGCGAGGTGGCGCAGCGGATCGACACCGAGATGCGCATCAGCGATATCGGTGCGCGCTTCGGCGGCGACGAGTTCGCCATGGTGCTGTCGCAGGCGGACATCGGCGACGGCGAGAGGGTCGCCAGGCGGGTGCTGAACGCGGTGCGCCAGCAGCCGATCGCGATCGGCACCGGCAGCAACCCGGCCAGCGAGACCGTGACGCTTTCGATCGGCGTCGCGGCCGCGAATCCCGGCCCCGGCCCCCACGACTACAAGGTACTCGCCGAACGGCTGATCGCGGAGGCCGACGCGGCCCTCTACCGCGCCAAGAGCGCCGGCCGCAACCGCGTCGCGACTTCACCGAACGTCGTCGTCTAGCGACGCGACCAAGCGTGCCCCGGGGCGGGACGAGCGGCGCGGTGCGCGGGCCCCCCCGGCACCTGCGCGGCTGCTCGCCTGCGTATTCTTCGGTTATGCACAGCAGTAGGCCGATTACCTCGCCGGCAAGTACCAGCTGATCTCGGCTGGCTGCGCGAGGACATCGCCAGCGAAGTCAGCGTGCGGCTGCGCAAGCTCGCCGAGCTCACCCGGTGAGCTGCACCCTGTGGACGCCCGGCATGCGTATTCCTTATAGGTAGGAAAACACGCCAAATCGGAGGCCTCGCACATGCATCCCCCTCGCAAGCACGCACGACTGCTCGCCGTGGCTGCCGGCTGCCTCACATGGCCACTGCTCGCGTGCTCCCAGGCTGCGGAGCTCAGGCCGGACTTCAGTCAGCACGCCACCGAGACGGTCGACATCACGCTCGGCGACCTGCCGCTGCACTTCGCGGCCTCCCTGATGGATGATCACGACGGTGATACCGCCGCAGTGAAGCAGGCCCTCGAGGGCGTCAAATCGGTGCGGATCCGCAGCTACCAGTTCGACAGCGATTTCCCCTGCTCGGAGGCCGACGCGAGCCCGCTGCGCTCGCAGCTGTCAGGGCCGGGCTGGTCGCACCTGGTGGAGGAGCACAACCGCACGCGCGGGGAGGACGTCGACGTGTATCTGGCGGTGCAGGATCAGGTCGTCAAGGGCGTCGCCATCATCGCTTGTCAGCCGCGGGAGTACACGATCGTCAACATCACCGGTGCCGTGAACCTCAGCCAGTTGGCGCGCCTCAAGCACTCCTTCAGCCAGGGAACCACGGGCACCATGTGAGCGGAGACGAGGCGTGCGCGAGTGGTGCGTTGCTGGTGCGGGCGAACGCCGGGGACACGGCCGCCTTCGCCACCCTGGTGCGCACGCATCAGCGGCTGGTGCACAGCCTGGCGTTGCGCATGCTGGCTGATCGGCAGCAGGCCGAGGATCTGGCGCAGGAGGTCTTCCTGCAGCTCTACCGCAGCCTCGGCTCGCTCGAGTCGGAGGAGCACCTCAAGTTCTGGCTGCGGCGGGTGACGATGCATCGCGCCATCGATCGTCTGCGCCGCGAGCCGAAGCTCCCGGTCGCGCCGCTCGCCGAGGCCGAGATCGTGGCGAGTGAGAGTGTCGACGGCGACCCGCTGCTCGAGCGGCGCTTGCGGGCTCTGGTGGCGGAGCTGCCGCCCGCAGCGCGCGCGGTGGTGCTCCTCAGATACCAGGAGGATCTCGATCCGCTGGAGATTGCGCAGACATTGAGGATGCCGGTGAACACGGTGAAGAGTCGCCTGAAACGCTCCCTGGCGGAGCTGCGTGAGCGGATGACGGCGGCTGCGGGTGCGGTGCCATGAGCGACCACGACTTCGAACGGCAGCTGCGCGCGGCGCTGAAGCCTGTGAATCCCGGGGCGGATTTCACCGCTCGGGTCCTGACGCGCATTGCGGCCGAGGAGCCGGCGCGCCGGGTGCGGATGCCGCGCTCCCCGGCTATGGCCGGCTGGCTCGGCTTCGGGCTCGCGGCCTCGGTGGTCGTGGCCGCGCTGCTCGCGCATCAGTGGCAGGTGCGGCGCATCGAGCAGGGACGTGAGGCGCGCCGCCAGCTCATCGAGGCGCTGCGCGTGACCGATGAGAAGCTGGATCTCGCCTACCGCGTCGTGAATGCGCAGCCGCACGCCGCGACTTCTCCAAACCCGGGTGCGTGAAGATCATGAAGACTTTCTCCAGGAGATGGATGTGGCTCGCGGCGCCGGTGGCGGCCCTGCTCAGCTCGGTTGCGCTGGCCGCGGCGGCTGCGGCGCCGCCTGGACTTCTGGTGCTGCCGGAGTTCGAGGGCCTGGCGAGGCAGGCCACCGAATCCGTCAACATCTCCCTCGACACGGCGCTGCTCGGTCTCGCCGCGAGCTTTCTCGACTCGAGCCAGCCCGAGGATGCGGCCACCAAGGAGCTGATCGGTGGCTTGAAGGGCATCTATGTGCGCAGTTACACCTTCGATGAGGATTTCGCCTACCCGACTGCGCAGGTCGAGCGCGTGCGGGCGCAGCTCACGGCGCCGGGATGGCAGCGGCTCGTCGAGGTGAACAATGCCAAGGAACGTACCCACGTCGACATCTACGTGTGCGCCGATCACGGCATGGCGCAGGGGCTCGCGATCATCTCGAGCGAACCGCGCGAGTTCACCATCGTGAACATCGTGGGTTCCATCGATCTTGCTAAACTGCATCGCCTCGAAGGGAAGTTCGGCATTCCCAAGCTCCCCGGGCCGGACAAGGGCGACGGCAAGGACGACACGGGCAAGTGAGCGCCTCGCTCCGCGGCGGCGGAGCCCGCCCCCTGAGCCGAGCTCGGCATGCAGCCCGGCATGAAGGGCTCGGCGGCCTTTCTGGGGCTGCGGCGGCTGCGCGCGCCGCGCCGCGAGCTTCGTCCCGCACGCGGCCGGCAGGCAGAAAGTTCCGGGCGGCGAAGGAACCCGGGGAGAGCTAGCAGCGCGACGCGGACTTCGTCAGCGGGCGCGCCCCCGCAGGATCATGAGGAAGAGCGGCGCCCCGACGAGCGCCATGATTGCGCCCACCGGGAGCTGGCGCGGAGCGACGATGGTGCGTGCCACGAGGTCGGCGAGCGCGAGCAGCATCCCGCCCGAGACGGCGGCGGCGGGTGCGACGATCCGATGATCGCTGGTCCGGAACGTCAGCCGCACCGCGTGCGGCGTGATGAGCCCCACGAAGCCGACGGTGCCGGCGCTTACCACGGCGATGGCGGTGAGCGCCGCGCAGCCGACGAAGAGCACCGTACGCCACGCCTCGAGCGCGAGGCCGACGCTGCGCGCACGCAGCTCCCCGGCCGCGAGCACGTTCAGGGGACGCGCGACCAGTACCGCGGCGACCACGGCGAGCACCGCCGCCGCCGCGCTCGCCCAGGGCGTCACGGCCCACTCGAGGTCCCCGGCGAGCCAGAACACCATGCCGCGCACATGGGAGGTATCGGCGAGCGCGAGCAGCACGCTCACCAGCGCCCCGCAGGCGCTCGCCAGCACCACGCCCGTGAGGAGCAGGCGCGGCGTGCCGCCGCTGCGTGCGAGCAGGTACACCGTGACCACTGCGGCAAGCGCCCCGCCGATCGCGGCCGACTGCACCGCGACGGCCGCAAGGCCGGCCATCATCGCGAGCAGCGCGCCGACCGCGGCCCCGCCCGATACGCCGAGCACGTAGGGGTCGGCGAGCGGGTTGCGAAACAGGGCCTGCAGCAGCACGCCGGCGAGCGCCAACAGACTCCCGACCCCGAAGGCCGCGAGCACCCGCGGCAGCCGTACGGCGAGCAGCACGGTGCGCGTCGCCGCATCCCCCGAGCCCGCGAGCGCGGCGAGCGAGGCGCGCAGCCCCAGACCTGAGCTGCCGACGAGGAGCGAGACGCAGAACACGGCCGCCGCCAACACGGCGAGGATCAGGAGACTGCGCGCGGACGCCCGCTCGGACGGGCGAACCTGCGCGATCACCGTCGACTGCTGCGCATCCGCGGCCATGGGGCGCTAGCCTACATCCTCCAAGGCTCACGGCGGTCGCGCCTTGTGGCAGACTCGCCCTCAATCATGAGCGACGTCATCGATCCGGACGGTTTTCGCGCCAACGTCGGCATCGTCCTGATGCACGGGCCGCAGGTGTTCCTCGGGCGCCGCAGCGGTGGGCGCGGCTGGCAGTTTCCGCAGGGCGGCATGCGTGTCGGGGAGACTCCCGAGGAGGCCGTCTACCGCGAGCTCGCCGAGGAGATCGGCGTCGAGCGCGAGGGCGTCGAGCTCCTCGGCGCGACCTCCGAGTGGCTGCGCTACCGGTTGCCTCCCCGCTACATCCGCCGCAACCAGCGCCCGCTATGCGTCGGGCAGCGGCAGCGCTGGTTTCTGCTGCGCCTCGCCGCCAAGGAGGTGAAGTTCGATTTCCGGCGCACCGCGGAGCCTGAGTTCGACCGCTGGCGGTGGGCTGGATGGTGGGAGCCGGTACGGGAGGTGATCTTCTTCAAGCGGCCGGTGTACGCGAGCGCGCTGACCGAGCTCGCCGCGCTCGCTTTCCCGGCGGGTGACAGCCCGCCGCTTCCCGAGTGGTGGGACAAGGTCACCGCTGCGGGCGGGCGGTCCGTCGCCGCGTCGGCATTGCGGTAGATGCGCCCGTTGCGCGCCATCGCTGCGATCTTCGGCAGGGGCGAGGGCACGCCGCAGGTCGTGCACCGCCGCTCCCTGGCGCGCCGTATCCTCGTCGGGCTCGCGACGACGCTGATCGGCCTCTTCGGTGTGTACGTGGTCTATGAGCTCGGCCGCTACGACGCCGGCTACGACCGCCAGGCGGTTGCGCAGCAGCGCACCGAGCTCGAGGTGAAGATCGAGCACCTGGAGGAGGAGAACCGCGGGCTGCGCACCAAGCTCGCCGAGCTCGACACGATCCGCCTCGGCCGCGCCAACGAGCAGGCGGAAGTGGCGCGCGCGCTGGGGGACCTGCAGGCACAGGTCGCCAAGCAGTCGCAGGAGCTCGCCTTCTACCGCGGCGTCGTGGCGCAGGGGGTAGCGAACCTCGGCGTCAAGATCGAGGACCTGCGCATCACGGCGGCACCGCAGCCGAACGTCTACGTGGCGCACATGGCGTTGGTGCGCTCCGGGCGCGCCGAGACGGTCGCCGCGGGCACCTTGCTGCTCAGCGTCGATGGCGAACTCGCGGGCGGCGACAAGACGCTCGACCTCGCCGCG
Source organism: Gammaproteobacteria bacterium (assembly GCA_030038875.1). Lineage (GTDB taxonomy): Bacteria > Pseudomonadota > Gammaproteobacteria > Steroidobacterales > Steroidobacteraceae > 13-2-20CM-66-19. The sequence continues at coordinate 11,027 of JASHQW010000281.1, forward strand.
CTCACCGGCGGCCGCCAGCAGTCCCTGCGTTACGACTTCCGCTATTTCCAGGATTTCGACCAGGAGCTGACGCTGCCGGCGGGCTTCAAGGCCGCGCACCTGGTGGTCGAGGTGCATTCGAATCGCAAGGATGTGACGCCGCTCTCGCAGACCTTCCTGTGGAGCGTCGAGGCCTCGCCGTAGAATATCCCTCCATCGGAGGACGCCATGTTCAGCCGTGATTCCCGCCCGCCCCACATCGAGACCCTGATCGGCAAGGGCGTGCGCGTCGAGGGCGACATCGATTTCCTCGGCGGCATGCACCTCGACGGCGCGATCGCCGGCAACGTGCGCTCGGACGCGGCGCCCGGTGCGACGCTCTCGGTGAGCGAGACCGGTTCCATCGAGGGCTCGGTCGACGTCCCCAACGTGATCCTGCAGGGCCAGGTGCGCGGCGACATCCACGCCGCCGAACGCGTGGTGCTCGGGGCCACAGCGCGCGTCGAGGGCGACGTCTACTACGGGGTCATCGAGATGACGCTCGGCGCGCAGATCATGGGGAAGCTCGTGCGCCTGGCGTCCGCGGCTGCGGCGCAGGCCACGGCCAAGGGTTGAGAAGCGTCCCACAAGACCCAATTGAGAGGATGGGGAGGCTTCAGGCGAGAGAGCGTGAAACGCGCCTTTGACCCGGTCGCCGCGCGCTTCTAGACTTACTCTTTCTAAAGATGTCATGAGCACCACCGACACTCTTCAGGACGCTCCTCCCGCGCTCCTCTTCACCGACGCCGCGGCCCGCAAGGTCGGCGACCTGATTCGCGGCGAAGGCAACCCCAGGCTCATGCTGCGCGTGTTCGTGCAGGGCGGGGGTTGCTCGGGACTGCAGTACGGCTTCGAGTTCGATGAGCAGCTGCAGGAGGGCGACACCTGCATCGAGAATCTCGGCGTGAAGCTCATCGTCGATCCGATGAGTGTGCAGTACCTCAGCGGCGCCGAGATCGACTACCGCGAAGGGCTCGATGGCGCGCAGTTCGTCATCCGCAACCCGAATGCGACCACCACCTGCGGTTGCGGGTCCTCTTTCGCGGCCTGAAGCGTGCGAGTCTCGGCCGCCGTAACCGCCCGACTCGCTGAAGCAAAATCCGTCGTCCGCGCCGCCCTGCGCCCGGTTCCCGATGTCCTGGCGGCGGTCGACTTGGGTTCCAACAGTTTCCACATGGTCGTGGCGCGCTACTCGCACGGCCAGCTCGTCATCATCGATCGCCTGCGCGAGATGGTGCGTCTCGCCGCCGGGGTCGAGGAGAGCGGACGCATCGACAAGGAGGTGGCGGCGCGGGCGCTGGCGTGCCTCGAGCGCTTCGGGCAGCGCCTGCGCGACATGCACGCCGACAGCGTGCGCGTTGTCGGCACCAACGCATTGCGCATGGCGCACCGCAAGCAGGCCTTCCTCGAGCGGGCACGCGAGGCGCTCGGCCACCCGATCGAGATCATCGCCGGCATGGAGGAGGCGCGCCTCATCTACTCAGGCGTCGCGCACACCATGCCGAACGAGCCGGGCAGGCGCCTGGTGGTCGACATCGGCGGCGGCAGCACCGAGCTCATCATCGGCCAGGAGCTGACCCCGCTCGAGCTCGAAAGCCTGCAGATGGGCTGCGTCAGTTTGAGCGAGCGCTTCTTCCGCGACGGCAAGATCTCCGCCAAGCGCTTCGAGCGCGCGCGCCTCGCCGCGCGCCTCGAGCTCGAGCCCGTGCAGGCAGCCTTCCGCGTCCGCGGCTGGGACACTTGTGCCGGAAGCTCCGGTACCGTGCGCGCCATCGGCGAGGTAATCCGCGCGCTCGAGCCCGCATCGGCCGCCATTACGCCGGCGGGACTCACGCGCGCGATCGACTACTGCATCGACGCCGGCCACACCCGCGAGCTGACGCTCGAGCCCATCACCGAGGACCGCCGTCCGGTGTTCCCCGGCGGCCTCGCGATCCTCGCCGAGGTGTTCAGCGTGCTCGACATCAAGGAGATGAAGATCGCCGAGGGCGCGATGCGCGAGGGGCTGCTGTACGACATGCTCGGCCGCTACACCCGCGAGGACGCGCGCGAGCGCACCGTGCGGGCGATGCAGCAGCGCTATCACGTGGACGCGAGCCAAGCCGAGCGGGTCGAGGCCACGGTGCGCGATTTCCTCGAGCAGGCGCGCGAGAGCTGGAAGCTCGCGGAGCCGTTCGCGCACCTGGCGCTCAAGTGGGCCGCGCGGCTGCACGAGATCGGGCTCGACGTATCGCACTCGGGCTATCACCGCCACGGAGCGTACCTTCTCGAGAACGCCGACATGCCGGGATTCCCGCGCGAGGAGCAGCGGCTGCTCGCGCGCCTGGTCGGCGCGCACCGCCGCAAGCTCGCGCTCGACGGTGTCGAGGAGCTGGTGCCGCCCTGGGACCGGAGCGCCGTCTATCTCATCCTGCTGTTACGCCTGGCGGTGCTGCTGCACCGGGGGCGCAGCGCCACCGCATTGCCGCCGCTTGAGCTCTCGGTCACGCCGCGCTCGATCGAAGTGCGCTTCCCGGCGCGCTGGCTCAAGGATCATCCGCTCACCTCGGCGGATCTTCAGCAGGAAGTCGATTACCTGCGCGCGGGCGGCTACCGGTTGCGGGTGTTCGGCGGCAGCTGAGCCCCGCGTCGGACCGCTCAAACCGCAGCGCCCGGTCCGGCAGCGTAGGCGGACAAGAGCTCCATCTGGGCGTTGACCGCCTTCGCCTCGCCGCGGCGGACGCGCTCGTAGCTGCCGTCGGGGCGCAGCGTCCAGGCCTGGCAGTTGTCGCTGAGGCACACGTTGAGGTCGCGCCGGATGCGCTCCTCCTGGGCCTTGTGGCGGATCGGGAAGGCGACCTCCACGCGGCGGAAGAAGTTGCGCTCCATCCAGTCGGCGCTCGCGCAGAACATCTCGGGCTGGCCGCCGTTCTCGAAGTAGAACACGCGCGAGTGCTCGAGGAAGCGCCCGACGATCGAGCGCACGGTGATGTTCTCCGAGACGCCGGGCACTCCGGGGCGCAGCGCGCATACGCCGCGCACGATGAGTTCGATCCTCACTCCGGCGCAGGAGGCGCGGTACAGCGCCTCGATCGACTCGGGATCGACCAGCGCGTTCATCCTGGCCTCGATGCGTGCCGGGCGGCCGGCGCGGGCGTGCTCGGTCTCGCGCGCGATCTTGCCGAGCACCATGTCGTGCATGCCGAACGGGGACTGCGTCAGGCGATTCAGCTTCGGGGTCTGCGTGAGGCTCGTGAGCTGCAGGAAGAGCTCATGCACGTCCTGGCCGATCTCGTCGTCGCAGGTGAAGAGACCGTAGTCGGTGTACTGCCGCGCCGTGCGCGGGTGGTAGTTGCCGGTGCCGAGGTGGCAGTAGCGGCGGATGCCGCCTTGCTCGCGGCGCACGACCAGCAGCAGCTTCGCGTGAGTCTTGTAGCCCACGACGCCGTACATGACGTGCGCGCCGGCCTCCTGCAGGCGGTTGGAGAGCTCGATGTTCGCCTCCTCGTCGAAGCGCGCCCGCAGCTCGACGATCACCGTCACGTCCTTGCCGGCATTGGCCGCCGCCACCAGCGCATCAACCAGCGGGGAGTCGTGGCCGGCGCGGTAGAGCGTCTGCTTGATCGCGAGCACCTGCGGGTCGGCCGCGGCCTGCCGCAGGAAGTCGATGACCGGCGCGAAGCTCTGGTAGGGGTGATGGAGCAGCAGGTCCTTCTGACGGATGACGGCGAAGAGGTCCGTGGCCCCCACGAGCCGCTTCGGCAGCCCGGGCGTGAAAATCGGGTACTTGAGATCGGGCCGCTGCACCAGGTCATACACGGCCGTGAGGCGGTTCAGGTTCACCGGCCCCGGCACATAGTAGGTGTCGAGGCCGTTAGAGCCGAACTGCGCGTGCAGGAACTTCACGATGTCGTCCGGGCATTCGCTCGCAACCTCGAGCCGCACGCCCGCGCCGTAGCGACGGTGAATGAGCTCGCCCTCGAGCGCGCGCCTCAGGTCGTCGATTTCCTCCTCGTCGACGAACAGGTCGCTGTTGCGCGTCACGCGGAACTGGTAGCAGCCCATCACGTGAATGCCGGTGAAGAGCTTCGGGACGAAGGTCTGCACGATGGCCGAGAGCAGCACGCAGGCGCGCCCCGTGCCCTCCTGCGGCAGCGGTACGACGCGCGGCAGCGAACGCGGCGCCTGCACGATCGCGAGCTCGCTGTTGCGGTTGAAGGCGTCCTTGCCCTCGAGCCGGACGATGAAGTTCAGGCTCTTGTTCTGGATGCGCGGGAACGGGCGCGAGGGATCCAGCCCCAGGGGCGAGAGCACCGGCTCCACCTCGCGCTCGAAGTACTGCTCGAGCCACTGGTAGACGGCGGGGCTCCAGTCCCGGCGCTCGAGCAGCGGCGCGTCCTCCCTGGCGAGCGCCGGGAGCAGCAGGTCGTT
>JASHQW010000282.1 GCA_030038875.1 Gammaproteobacteria bacterium
CGGCTGGTCGAGCGCGAAGCGGTAGATGCCCGCGGTCTCGACCGTGAGCCGCGCGAGCCCGGCGTAGGTTGCTTCCTCGGGCCAGATGCGGCTCGGGGGCGCGCTGAAGCTCACCTCCGGTTGTGCGCGCAGCTCGAGCTCGTAGAGCCGGTCGGGCGTCAACACTGGCGCGTCGGCAAAAGCCTTGCCGCTCGCGAGATCGACGGCTTGCTCCCTGAAGAGCTCGCGCTCGTGGTGCACGTCCCAGGAGAACGCGGCGCACGGGTCTACGGCGGCCTGCGTGGGCGCGAGCGGCAGCAACAGCAGCCCCAGGAGCGGCGCTGCTTCGCGCAATAGACTCATGTGGCTCCCCAGGGCGCCATTCCCCTCAACCCGATAAGTATAAGCGAGCGAGCGGCGGCGGGCTTAAATCGAGATCTGCCGCCCGAGATCGATCAGCTGGTCGCGGGGCACGTTCAGGTAATCGGGCATGTGCATGGAGTTGCGCAGCAGGAAGCTGAAGATCGCCTCCATCCAGCGCGGCAGCCCGCCGCCGTCCTCGCGCGGCACGATGCGCTCGGAGCCCACGAAGTAGGTGAGCTTCTCCGGGACGACGCCGCAACCGAGTGCGGCGAGCTGCCGCATGAGCTCCGGGATGTCCGGCCGCTCCATGAAGCCGTAACAGGCGCTCGCCACCCAGAAGTCAGGGGCCGGCTGCGCGAGCTGGATGCGCTCCCCGGGTGCCACCCAGGGGACGGAGGCGGTGTCGAGGGTCACCGCGATCACCTTCTCGTGCAGCGCGTGACTGTGGCGGACGTACCAGAGCATGACGGGGGGCGTCGCGTCCTTCACGCGGGTGAGGAACACCGCGGTGCCCGGCACGCGGGCGACCCGCTCGCGGGCGATGCGGGCGAAGAAGTCCGCCACCGGCACCGCGTTCTCGTGCACGCGCTTAGCTGTCGCGACGAGGCCACGGTGCCAGATGAACATCACGGCGTAAACCGCCGCGGCGAGCAGCAGCGGCACGTAGCCTCCCTCGAGGAGCTTGAGCATGTTGGAGGCGAAGAAGCTGCCGTCGACCGCGAAGAACACCGCGGCCACGGCCAGGCTGGCCGCCAGCCCCCATCTCCAGATGTCGCGCATCGCGCTGTACAGCAGCGCCGTGGTGAGCAGCATGGTGGCCGACACGGCGATGCCGTAGGCGCCGGCCAGGTTGTCGGATTTGCGGAACGCGAGCGCGAGGGCCACGGTCGCCAGCATCAGCAGCCAGTTGACCGTGCCGACGTAGATCTGACCATAGCCTTCGCCGGAGGTCTGCAGCACCTTCAGCCGCGGCATCCAGCCGAGCTGGATCGCCTGGCGCGTCATGGAGAAGGCGCCGGTGATAATCGACTGGCTGGCGATGATGGTCGCCACCGTCGACAGCAGCACCATCGGCACGAGCCACTCGCCCGGGGACAGGCGATAGAAGATGTTGCCCTCGGTCGGCACGCCGGCGAGCACGATTGCGCCCTGTCCGGCGTAGTTGAGCACCAGGCTCGGAAACACCAGCGCGCCCCATGAGAGCTTGATGGGCCGGGCGCCGAAGTGGCCCATGTCGGCGTACAGCGCTTCGGCGCCCGTGACGCACAGGAACACCCCGCCGAGAACCGCGAAGGCGGCGTGCCCGCCGTGGCGCAGATACTCGAAGGCGTACCGGGGGCTGAGCGCCCACAGCACCGCGGGATGCCGCGCCACGCCGAGAACGCCGAGCACGGCGATGGTCACGAACCAAAGCGCCATCACCGGGCCGAAGGCGCGGCCGATACGCGCGGTACCGAGCGGCTGTACCAGGAAGAGGGCGAGCAGCACCGCCACGCTGAGCGGCAGCACGTAGGGTTGCAGCGAGCGCTCGACGAGCGTGAGCCCCTCCAGCGCGGAGAGCACCGAGATCGCGGGCGTGATCGCGCCGTCGCCGTAGATGAGCGCCGCGCCGAAGAGGCCCACAGCGACGATCAGCGGGCGCTTGTAGCGCTTGACGCCGAGCAGCGCCATCAGGGCGAGGATGCCGCCCTCGCCGTCGTTGTCGATGCGCATCGCGAAACCGGCGTACTTGACACTGGTGATGATGATCAGTGTCCACACGAGCAAGGACACGACGCCGAGGATGGTCGGCGCGTTGTTGCCGCCGGTGAGATCCAGCACCGTCTTGAAGGTATAGAGCGGACTCGTGCCGATGTCGCCGAACACCACGCCGAGCGCTCCGACGGCGAGGGCGAGTGACAGCGGCTGCGGTTGCTGGTTCTGCGGCATACGAGGACGGACTGTTCGGGCTTAGACTAGCGGTCACCATGTCAGGATCGCGCCGCGAGTTTCTCATGAGTTCCGCTGCCGCGCTGCTCGCATCCGGGGCGGCCGCTGCCGCAGAGGCGCAACCCGCGCTGGCGGCCGCGCCACCTGCCGAGCCGACCCCCGGCTCGCCGCCGGTGTCTGGCATCGCGCCTGCGGTGGGTCCCGAGGTGAGCGCCGCGACTTTTGCCGAGGCGCAGAAGCTCGTGATGGTGGAGCTCACGGCCGCCGAGCGCGCTCAGGCGGCGCAGAACTGGCGCACCGGCATGGCGACCCTCCACGAGCGCCGCAGCGGTCCCCGCAAGGTCGCGCTCGCACCGGCCCTCGCGCCGTACTCGACCTGGAACCCGCTGCTGCCCGGTCAGGCGCCGCTCCCCCGGAACGACCGCTTCGTCCGCAGCCGGCGCGATCCGGGGTCGCTGCCCGCCGCCGACGCCGACATTGCCTATGCACCGCTGTGGAAGCTGTCGCGCTGGATCGAGTCGCGCCGCTTGAGCTCCGAGCGGCTGACGCGCATCTACCTCGAGCGCATCGCGCGGCTCGATCCGCAGCTGCGCTGCGTCATCACGCTCACCCGTGATCTGGCGCTCGAGCAGGCACAACGTGCCGACCGGGAGATCGCCGCGGGCCGCTACCGTGGACCCCTGCACGGAGTGCCGTGGGGCGCCAAGGACCTGCTCGACACCGCGGGCATCCGCACGACCTACGGCGCCGAGCCCTTCGAGGAGCGCGTGCCGCAGAGCGATGCAGCCGTGGTGCGCCGCCTCGACGCGGCCGGCGCGGTGCTCATTGCCAAGCTGAGTCTCGGCGCGCTCGCGCTCAACGACGTGTGGTTCGGCGGACAGACCATGAATCCCTGGCTGCCGGAGGAGGGCTCCTCGGGCTCGAGCGCCGGACCCGGCGCGGCGACCGCGGCTGCGCTCGTCGGCTTCTCGATCGGCAGCGAGACCGAGGGCAGCATCGTGAGCCCGAGCATGCGCTGCGGCCTGACCGGACTGCGGCCGACGTTCGGCCGCGTCGCGCGCACGGGCGCCATGACCCTGTGCTGGTCGCTCGACAAGCTCGGTCCCATGGCGCGCAGCGTCGAGGACGCCATGCTGGTGCTCGCGGCGATCGCCGGGCCCGACCCGGGCGATCTCGGCAGCGTAGCGGCGCCGCTCGAGTTCGACGCGGGCGCCGGCGTGCGGGGACTCAGGCTCGGGTACCTCGCGCGCTGGATGCGCGAGGACCCCGCCACCGAGGTGGACCGGCACGCCCTCGAGAAGCTCGCGGCACTCGGCCTCGCGCCGGTCGAGGTGACGGTCCCCGACTGGCCGTATGACGATCTCAACACGATCCTGTTCGCGGAGGCCGCCGCGGCCTTCGAGGAGCTGACGCTGACGGGCAAGGCCGCCGCGATGAGAATGCAGGTGGTGGACGCCTGGCCGAACACGTTCCGGCAGGCGCGCTTCCTCTCGGCGGTCGATTTCGTGCAGGCCGACCGGCTGCGACGCGCGGTGGCGCAGGAGATGCACAAGCTCCTCTCCCAGGTGGACCTGTTGCTGGTGCCGTCGCTGCGCGACGAGATGCTGACGATCGGAAACTTCACCGGCTTGCCGTCGCTCACTCTGCGAGCGGGCTTCGTCGAGGTCGGCGAAGCGCGCAGCGACTGGGCGCCGGATCCGCAGCGGCCCCTGCCGAAGTTCCATCCGCTGCGGCGCGTGCCGCACGGCGTCACCCTCATCGGGCGGCTGTTCGACGAGGGGACCATCGCGCGCGTCGGGCTTGCGCTCGAGGAGAGCCTCGCCGTAGCGGACGAGCGGCCGCCGGGATTCTGAGTTTATTGGCCGCAATCGCAGGAAGCGATTGCGGCGGACATTACTTCGATTGCCAGCGATTCTTCTAGCTGACGAGTGGCGGCAGCCGCTCACTCACCCAGCGCGTCTCCAGATCGTAGGCGTGGCCGAGCTGCAGCACCGCGTGGTCGGCGTGACGGCGGCCGATGATCTGCAGCCCCATCGGCAGACCCTGGGCGCCGAACCCGACCGGCACGTTGAGGACCGGTCCGCCGAGCAGGCTCGCCGGCACGACCACCTCCATCCAGCGGTGGTAGGTATCCATGACGACGCCGTTGACGGATCGCGGCCAGAGCGTCGCCGCATCGAAGGGGAAGAGCTGCGCGCTCGGCAGCAGCAGGGCCTCGTAGCGTTCGAAGAGCTCGGCGGCGGCCGTGTACCAGCGCGAGCGCGCCGCCGAGGCCCGATAGACATCGAGCGCCGTGAGGTGCTGCCCGCTCTCGACCTCCCAGCGCGCCTCGGGCTTGAGGCGCGCACGGGTCACGGGCTCCTTGTAGAGCGCCTCGAGGTCCCCGGCCACGAGCCAGTGCCGCAGCGTGAGCCACGCCTCCCAGAGCGCGGCGGGAGAGCACGGCAGGCTCGCTTCCTCGACGGTGCAGCCGAGAGTCTCGAAGACCGCGCACGCCGAGCGGCACAGCTCGAGGATGCCCGGCTCGATCGGCAGATAGCCCTTGAGGTCGCCGAGCCACCCGAGGCGCACGCTCTTGAAGCTGCGCTCGAGCGGCTGCAGGAACTCGGCAGGGTCCTCACTGGTGGAGAGGGGCGCGCGCGGGTCTCCTCCGGCGATGACACTCATCAGCATGGCGATATCGGGGACGCTGCGGCCCATGGCGCCCCACTCGGAGAGATGGTCGAGGAAGAGCTCGTCGCCGTCGGCGGGCACGCGCCCCTGCGAGGGCCGGAAGCCGAACACATTATTATAGGCAGCCGGGTTGCGCAGCGACCCCATCATGTCGCTGCCGTCGGCGACCGGCACCATGCGCAGAGCGAGCGCGACCGCCGCTCCGCCGCTGCTGCCACCTGAGGTCTTGCCGGGGTGGTAGGCGTTGAGAGTGGTGCCGAACACCGGGTTGTAGGTCTGCGAGCCGAGTCCCAGCTCCGCGGTATTGGTCTTGCCGATGAGGATCGCGCCCTGAGCCTTGAGCCGCTCGACCAGGATCGAGTCGCGGTCGGGGACTGCATCGAGGAGCGGCGAGCCGCGCGTGGTGCGGATGCCGGCCGTGAAGGCCAGGTCCTTCACCGCGTGCGGCAGGCCGTGCATGCGGCCGAGGTATTCGCCGCGGGCCAGCTGTGCGTCGCGCACGCGCGCCTGCTGCATGAGAGCGTCCGCTTCCTGCAACGACACCAGGGCGTTCACCCGGGGATTGAGGCGGTTGATGTGGTCGAGGAAGGTCGCCATCACCTCGGCGCACGACACCGTCCGCGCGCGGATCGCGCGCACCAGCTCCACCGCGCTCAGCATGACGAGCGGCGAGGCTCCGGCGTGAGTGCTCACGGCATCACCTTCAGTCCGAGGCACGGGCCTGTCAAGTGTGGATCCGGGCTCGGTCGAGCTCGCAGTGTATAGTTTGTAGCCATGGAGTGGCGACCTCGGTGCACGCGTGCGCGGATACTCGCCTGCGGCGTTCTGTGCCTCGCGCTCGCCTCGTGCTCGCTCGTCAGCCTCAAGTCTCCCGAGCGCCCGCTCTCTGCCCGCGATCTCAACGCCCGCCTCCTGACGCGGGAGCTGGCGGCGCAGTTCGTGACGGCGGTGAGCCGCTGCGCCGACGATATCGCCGCCTCCGAGCACGACCCGGCGGCGCTCGACAACACTCTGCGCTGGGAGATCGCCGCGGTCGGCGAGAGCCGGCGGGCGGCCACGCGCCTCGTGCCGATGATGAGCCTGCTCGATACCTGGGCGCTCGCCGGGCAGATGCAGGCCTTCACGGCCGAGGGGGCTGCGGGCGGCGCTCTGTTCGGCGCGCACCAGCAGGCGGTGCGCGACATCTCCGACAACTATGCCGCCGCGAGCGAAGCGCTGGCGCGCAGGCTCCTCGCGCCCCACGACTTCTCCACCTACGAGACCTTCGTGCAGAGCTACGTACGCGAGCATCCGCTCGCGGACCTGACGTTCGCCCGCCCATCGATCGTCGTGGCCTGGAGTCGCGAGCAGAAGAGTGAGACCCCCCTGGCCGATTCACTCGGCACGATTCCCGAAGCCCTGGCGGATGCCGCCGATCGCCTCGAGATCTACGGCGACACCGTTCCCTCCCAGGTGATGCATAAGACGCAGCTGGCGCTGCGCGAGTCGGGATACACGGGAGGCGACGTCCAGGCCGCGATCCGTCAGCTCAACGAGCGGCTCGAGCGCCTCACGGCGGTGGCGGAGTCGACGCCCGGGCTTGTGCGCGGCGCCGAAGATGAGGTGCGGCAGAGCCTGCGGCAGGTGCTCGAGCAGCTGGCGGCCTCCTCGCGCAGCGCCGAAGACGCCTTGCACGCCGAGCGCGTCGGCGTGTTCGCCGATCTCAAGAGCGAGCGCGCAGCGGTGATGGCGGAGCTCGACGTGGAGCGCCAGGCACTCGCCGAGGATGCCGCCCGGGTCTCGAGCCGCGTGGTGAAGGACACCGGGGCGCAGCTGCGCGAGCTGGCCGCGGAGGTGCTGTTGCTCCTCATCGTGCTCGCCGTCGTCGTGCTCGCCCTGCCGTTCGCCGCCGGCTATCTGGTGGGCCGGGCGCGCGCACGAGCGCCCGGTCCCTAGAGGTGAAGGATCGACCGAGCCTCACCGCCTGGCGCGTGGCGCTCAGCAGGGCGGCGCACCAGATCTTCGACCGGCCGCCGGTGCTCGAGGACCCCGTCGCGCTCGCCATCGTCGGTGAGCGCGCTGTCGCGCAGATCCGCGCCGCCGCGCTGCGCTACAGCCTGCGGCCCGCGCGCTACCTGCGCGCGTTTCTCGTGGCGCGCAGCCGCATCGCCGAGGAGGCGCTCGCCGAGGCGGTGCGCCGCGGGGTGCGCCAGTACGTCGTGCTGGGTGCCGGGCTCGATACCTTCGCGTACCGCAACCGGTATTCCGCCTCGCAGCTCAGAGTCTTCGAGGTGGATCACCCGGCGACCCAGGCGTGGAAGCGCCGCCAGCTCGCCGCTGCCGCTCTCGCACCGCCGGAATCGCTGACATTCGTGTCCGTCAACTTCGAGAGCGAGACGCTGCCGGAGCGGCTCGCGAGCGCCGGATTCCGCGGCGGCGAGGCCGCCTTCTTCTCCTGGCTCGGCGTGACGATGTACCTGACGCGCAGCGCGGTCCTCGGCACGCTCGGCTACGTCGCCGGTCTCCCGGCGGGGAGCGGCATCGTGTTCGATTACGCGGTTCCGCCCGCGACGCTTGGTCTCGCGCGCCGCGCGGCGATGCGTACCGTGATGCGCCGGGTCGCAGCGGCGGGTGAGCCCTGGAAGACTTTCTTCGCGCCGCGCGAGCTGGCGCTCGAACTTCAGGCGCGCGGATTCCGTCAACTCGAGGATCTGGGCCCGGAGGAGCTCAACGCGCGATTTTTCAGCGATCGCACTGATGGGCTCCGGGTCGGCGGGCTCGGACGCGTGATGAGCGCGCGTTCCTGACTCGCCGACTTTTTTAATGTCCTGCTCACAGCCGACACGGGCAACATACGTAGCTTTGCGGAAGCCCGGAACGCGGCCGCGCGGGCATGATCAGCCGGGAGGCGTTATTCATATGAAGAAGTGGCAGATTTCACTGTGCGCGCTGGCGCTCGGCGTGGCACTGGCGCAGGTGCAGGCGGCCGAGCCCAGCGTTGGAGCGATCGTCGGTACGGTCACGGGCCCGGCCGGCGTGCCCGTGGCGCACGCGACCGTGACCGCGCTGCGCGCGGATGGCGGTGCGATTCGCGCCACGGTCTCGGGAAGCGACGGCGTTTATGCCTTCGGCGACCTGCCGCCGGGAGTCTGGGGCATCACCGCGCAGGCCGAGGGCGCCCCCGAGGTCAACGTGCCGGCGCTCGCGGTCGTCGCGGGCAAAGCGACCCGTCACGACATCGTCATGAACGTGGCGCCGCCGGCGCCGGCGGTTGCGGCAGCGCCGGCCGCTGCTCCCTCACCGGCCGTGGCGGCTGCAGCCGCGGCGGCCGTGGCGCAGCTCGTGCCGGAGGCGCTCCAGTCCCCGCCCCCCAGCCCCGCGGTCGATACACAGACGCCGTTCGCCGTCGGCGATCTCGGCTGGGTGAACGGCACGCCGCGCACCTCGACGCC
>JASHQW010000283.1 GCA_030038875.1 Gammaproteobacteria bacterium
CACTCCCACGATGCGCACCTCGGGGTGCAGCGACACGCCGTGCACGCGCTCGACGGTCGAGCGCACGTGCTCGATGAGGCGCTCGAGGTCGGCGGCGCGCGCCGTGCCGTGGTTGATGATGAAATTCGCGTGCTTCTGCGACACCGAGGCGTCGCCGATGCGAAAGCCCTTCAAGCCCGCGGCCTCGATGAGGCGCGCGGCGTGATCCCCCGGCGGATTGGTGAACACCGAGCCGCAGCTCCACTCGCCGATCGGTTGCGACTCCTTGCGGCGCGCCAGGAGCTCGCGCACCTCGCCGGCGTGCGCGCCGGGACGGGGCTCGAAGCCGAGGGTAGCGCCGACGAACCACTCCTCGGGCGCGGGCGCGCTCACCGCGCGGTAGCCCACCCGGTACTCGCCCGCCTTCCGCACCCGCTCCGCGCCGTGGCGGTCGATGGTCTCGACGGTGAGCACGTGCTGCCAGGTCTCGCCGCCGAAGGCGCCGGCGTTCATCGCGAGCGCGCCGCCCAAGGTCCCCGGGATGCCGGCGAAGAACTCCGCGGGACCCAGGCCCCACTTGACGCATTGGCGCGCGATGCGCGCGCAGGCGACGCCAGCTTCGGCGCGGATGCTGGTCTCGCTCAAGCGCTCGAGCGAATCGAGCGTGCCGTGTGTGCTGATGACGACCCCTGGGATCCCGCCGTCGCGCACCAGCAGGTTGCTGCCGAGCCCAATCCAGTGGATCGGGACGCCATCCGGGAGACTGCGCAGGAACGCCGCCAGCTCGGTGCGGTCGCGCGGGTTGAAGAACACCTCGGCCGGCCCGCCCACGTGCCAGGACGTATGCCGGGAGAGCGGCTCACCGCGCCGCACACGGGCGCTGAAGCCGGCGGCCACCGCGACGGTCACGACGCACCGCCCGGAGGCGCAAGCGCCGCGAGCGCCGCGGGCAGCCGGTGTGCCACGGCGCTGATGCTGCCTGCGCCCATGGCGACGATGACATCACCCCCCTTGATGAGTCCGTGCAGCGCCTGGGCCAGCTCCTCGACCTTCTCGACGAACAGCGGCTCGAGCCGCCCGCGGCCGCGCACCGCGCGGCAGATGGCGCGGCCGTCCGCGCCCGCGATCGGTGTCTCGCCCGCCGCGTACACTTCGGTCACCAGCAGCACGTCGGCGAGGCTCAGCACCCTGGCGAAGTCGTCGATGAGATCGCGGGTGCGGGTGTAACGGTGCGGCTGGAAGGCGAGCACGAGGCGCTTACCCGGATAGCCTTGGCGCACCGCCTCCAGCGTCGCCGCCACCTCGGTCGGGTGATGTCCGTAGTCGTCGATGATGCTCACGCGGCCGACGGCGGTGTCGGCGTCGCCGATGTGCTGCAGGCGGCGATCGACGCCCTGGAAGCCTTCGAGCGCGCGCCGGATCGCCGCATCGTCGATGCCGAGCTCGGTGGCCACGGCGATCGCCGCGAGCGCGTTGCGCACGTTGTGCGTGCCCGGGAGGTTGAGCGTGACCGAAAGCTCCGTGCCGCCGGCGCGTACCACATCGAAGCGGGTTCTCAAGCCGACGGCAGCCACGTTGAGCCCGCGCACGTCAGCGGCCGCATCGAGGCCGTAGGAGAGGACGGGGCGGCCGACCTCGCCGAGGATGCTGCGCACCTCGGCATCGTCCACACCGAGCACCGCCAGGCCGTAGAACGGCAGGTTGTGCAGGAAGTCGACGAAGCTCTGCTTGAGGAGCCCGAAGTCGCCGCCGTGGGTGACGAGGTGATCGTTGTCGATGTTGGTGACGATCGCGATCAGGGGCTGCAGGTGCGTGAACGAGGCGTCGCTCTCGTCGGCTTCCGCGACCAGGTAGCGCCCCGCGCCGAGCTGCGCGCCGCTCGCGGCGCTCTTCAGGCGTCCGCCGATGACGAAGGTCGGGTCCTCTCCGCCCTCGGAGAGGATGCTGGCGAGCAGACTCGTGGTCGTGGTCTTGCCGTGGGTGCCGGCCACCGCGATCGAGTAGCGGAAGCGCATCAGCTCACCGAGCATCTCGGCGCGCGAGACCACGGGGATGCGCCGCTCGAGCGCCGCCTGCACCTCCGGGTTGCCGCGTGGCACCGCGCTCGATGCCACCACGACGTCGGCGCCGTCGACATTCGCCGCGGCGTGGCCGATGGCGATGTGCGCGCCGAGCGAGGCGAGGCGCTCCGTCACAGCGCTGCGGCGCGCATCCGAGCCCTGCACCGCGTAGCCGAGGGAGAGCAGCACCTCGGCGATGCCGCTCATGCCACTGCCGCCGATGCCGACGAAGTGAATGGTGTTGATGCGGCGCATGCGGTCGCGTCGGTCGGAAGACTTGCGCCGCTCGACTGCGGGTCGCTCGGGGATGGTGCGCCGCTCCTTCATCAGGCCGCCTTGGGAAGGAGCGCCAGGCAGGAGGCGGCCAGCTCATCGGCCGCGTGCGGGGTCGCGAGCTGCCGGGCCCTCTCGGCCATCGCGAGGAGCTTGCCTCTTCCGGCGCACAGCCGCTCGAGCTCGGCGGCGAGCCGCTCGGCGGTGAGCTCGCGGTCGACGATCATCACCGCGGCGCTCTCGCGCACCAGGTACTGCGCGTTGTGCGCCTGATGATCGTCCACGGCACCCGGGAACGGCACCAGCACCGCGCCGATGCCGACGGCAGCGAGCTCCGAGACCGTGAGCGCTCCGGCGCGGCACACGACCAGGTCCGCCCAGGAGTAGGCCTCGGCCATGTCCTCGATGAAGGGCCGCACGTCGGCACGCACCCCGGCGCGCGCGTAAGCGGCGCGCCCCTCCGTGAGCCAGCGCTCGCCCGCCTGATGCCGCACGTCGAAGGCGAGGCGGCCCGCGAGGCGGGCGAGGGCGAAGGGCACCACCGCGTTCAGGCGCGCCGCGCCCTGGCTGCCGCCGAACACCAGGAGGCGTACCGGTCCGGCGCGGCCCGCGAATCTCTCACGCGGCGGCGGCACGGCACTGATGTCGCGCCGCACCGGGTTGCCGATCAGGCGGGCGTGCACGTCGCGGCCGAAGCTGTCCGGAAACGCCTCGAGCACGACGCGCGCGAGGTGCGCGAGGCAGCGGTTGGTGAAGCCGGCGATGGCATTCTGCTCGTGAATGACGAGCGGCCGGCGCGTCAGCCACGCGGCGACGCCGCCGGGACCGGTGACGAAGCCGCCGAGGCCCACGACCACGAGCGGCTGGTGGCGCCGCATGACAGCCAAGGCCTGCACCAGCGCCCGCATCAGGCGGAACGGAGCGGCGAGCCAGGCGAGCAGGCCCTTGCCGCGCAGGCCCCCGACCGACAGCAGCTCGAGCGGAATGCCCTCCGCCGGAATGAGGCGCGACTCGAGGCCGCGCTCGGTTCCGAGCCATACGACGTCGAGACTCCTCTCGCGCAGCAGCCGTGCCAGCGCCAGCGCCGGGAACACGTGTCCGCCGGTGCCGCCTGCCATGATGAGAACGGGGCGGCTCATGCGCGCACCGTGGCCGAGCCGCGTCCTTCACGCAGCGCCTCGTGGTAGACCCGCAGCAGCAGCCCCACCCACGCCAGCGTCACCACCAGACTCGAGCGCCCGTAGCTCATCAAGGGCAGCGTCAGTCCCTTGGTCGGCAGCACGCCCATGTTGACGCCGATGTTGATGAAGGTCTGGATGCCGACCCAGAGACCAAAGCCCGCGGCGAGGTATGCGGGGAACTTGAGTCCCGCGTCCGAGGCGAGGCGCGCGATGTGGAAGGCGCGCCAGATGAGGATGAGGAAGAGCGCGAGCGTCAGCGCCACTCCGGCGAGCCCGAGCTCCTCGGCGAGCACCGCGAACAGGAAGTCGGTGTGCGCCTCGGGCAGATAGAAGAGCTTCTGCACGCTCTCGCCGAGGCCGACGCCGAGCCACTGGCCGCGCCCGATGGCGATCAGCGACTGCGTGAGCTGGAAGCCGCTGTGGTAAGGGTCGGCCCACGGGTCGAGGAAGGCGGTGAGGCGGCGCACCCGGTAGCTCGAGCCGAGCGCGAGCAGCGCGAAACCGCCCGCGGCGAGCGTCATCATCGCGAGCACGTAGCGCAGCCGCGCGCCGGCGAGGAACAGCAGGCCGAAGCCGGCCGCGAACAGCACGGTCGCGGCGCCAAAGTCCGGCTCCACGATGAGCAGCGCCGCGGCGAGCGCGAGCAATCCTAAGGGCTTCGCGAGCCCCGCGAGGCTCGTGCGCAGCTGCTCCTCGCGCCGCACGGCGTAGCTCGCCACGTACACGAGGATCAGCACGCGTGCGAGTTCGGATACCTGGAAGTTGACCACCGCGAGATGCAGCCAGCGGCGGCTGCCGTTCACCGCGTGCCCGAGACCCGGCACCAGCACCAGTACCAGGAGCACGAGCGCCACGGCGAGGAGCGGGGTCGAGGCGCGCTCGAGCCACTCGGTGCGCAGCGAGAAGACGAGCGCCGCGCACGCCGCCCCCACGGCCACGAGCAGCAGCTGCCGCTCGAGGTAGTAGAACGGCTGCCCGGTCTCGCGGCTGGCGATCGAGACGGAGGCCGAGGTCACCATGACGAGACCGAGCAGCACCAGAGCGAGCGTCACGGCGATCGTGACCGAGTCGAAGCGCACGCCGCCGGTGCGCCCCGCCGAGCGGGCAAAGCCCATGAGCGGCTCGCGCAGCGCCGCGCTCATGCCGCCAGCTCCCCGACCGCCTCGGCGAACGCGGCGCCACGCTGCGTATAGTCGCGGAACATGTCGAGGCTCGCGCACGCCGGCGAGAGGAGCACGGTGTCGCCGGGGCGGGCCGCGCGCGCCGCGGCGCGCACCGCCTCCGGGAGCGTGGCGCAGGTCTCGAGGGTGCACACCCCCGCAAGCGCCCGGGCGATGCGCCCGGCGTCGCGTCCGATCAGCACCGTGTGGCGCACCTTGCCGCGAAACGCGGCGGCGAGCGGCGCGAAGTCCTGGTTCTTGCCGTCGCCGCCCGCGATCATGATGAGCGGCCCCGGCATGCCGCCCACTGCGGCCAGCGTCGCGCCGACGTTGGTGCCCTTGGAATCGTTGATGTAGGTGACGCCGCGCACTTCCGCCACCCACTGCGAGCGATGCGGCAGGCCCGGAAATTCCTCGAGCTCCTTCAGCATCGGCTCGAGCGGCAGCTCGAGCGCCTCGCCGAGCGCGAGCGCGGCCAGCGCGTTGGCCGCGTTGTGCAGCCCCTTGATCTTCAGAAGTGCCACCGGCATGAGCGGCGCGGCGCCGCGCGCCAGCCACCAGGCGCCCTCGTGCATCGCAACCGCGTAGTCGGCGCCAACCGCCGCGCGCAGCGAGAAACTGAGCGTCCGCCGCGTCGCGCGCGGCATCGCCATGACCAGCGGGTCATCGAGGTTGACGACCGCGGTGTCGCAGCGGGCGAAGATGCGCGCCTTGGCGGCGGCGTACTCGCCGACCGAAGCATAGCGGTCGAGGTGATCGGCGGTGACGTTGAGGACGGTCGCCGCGCGGCACTCGAGGTGCGCCGTGGTCTCGAGCTGAAAGCTCGAGAGCTCGAGCACGTAGAGCGCGGTGCCGCCCGCGAGCAGCTCGAGAGCCGGCTCGCCCAGGTTTCCCCCGGCGCGCACCTTGAGCCCGGCACGGGTGGCCATGCGCGCGAGCAGCGTCGTGACCGTGCTCTTGCCGTTGGTCCCGGTGACGCCGGCTACCGGCGCATCCACCGCGCGTGCGAACAGCTCGATGTCGCCCACGATCTCGAGCCCGCGCGCGCGCGCCGCGGCGAAGAACGGCTGCGCGAGCGACACCCCCGGAGAGGCCACGACGCACAGCGCGCCCTCGAGCAGCGTCGCATCGAGGCTACCTAAGCGCAGCGGGATGCTCGCATCGAGAGCCGCGAGCGCGGCGAGCTCCGGCGGCTGCGCGCGGGTGTCGGTGACCGCCAGGCGCCAGCCCTGCCCGCGCAGATACCGTGCCGCGGACAGCCCGGTGCGCCCGAGTCCCACGATCACGGCATAGGGGCGCTTGTCGGCGGCGCGCGTCATCGCAGCTTCAGCGTCGCCAGCCCCGAGAGCACCAGCAGCAGCGAGATGATCCAGAAGCGCACGATCACCTTCGGCTCCGCCCAGCCTTTGAGCTCGAAGTGGTGATGGATCGGCGCCATGCGGAAGATGCGCCGCCCGGTCAGCTTGAAGGACGCCACCTGCAGGATCACCGAGGCGGTCTCGAGCACGAACAGCCCGCCCATCCACAGCACCACGAGCTCCTGCCTCACGATCACCGCGAGCACGCCGATGGCCGCGCCGATGGCGAGCGCTCCCACGTCGCCCATGAAGACCTGCGCGGGGTAGGAGTTGAACCACAGGAACCCGAGTCCGGCGCCGGCGAGGGAAGCGCAGAACACCAGCAGCTCGCCCGCGCCGCGGATCTCGGGAATCTGCAGGTAGTGGGCGAACACCGCGTTGCCGCTCGCGTACGCGAAGATGCCGAGCGCCGAGGTCACGAGCGCCGCCGGCATGATGGCGAGGCCGTCGAGCCCGTCGGTGAGGTTCACCGCGTTGCTCATGCCGACGATCATGAGATAGGCGAGCACGATGAAGGCAAACGCGGTGAGCGGCTCGTGGAAGGTCTTGAAGAACGGCAGGAACAGCGTCGTCTCGGCGGGCTCGGTGGCGGTGTAGTAGAGGATCGCCGCGGTGGCGAGCCCGGCGACCGACTGCCAGAAGTACTTCCAGCGCGGCACGAGTCCCCTGGGGTTGCGCACCACGAGCTTCAGGTAATCGTCGTAGAAGCCGATCAGGCCGAAGGCGAAGGTGACCGCGAGCACGGTCCACACCAGGCGGTTGGAGAGCTCCGCCCACAGCAGTGTGCTCACCAGCGTCGTAACGAGGACCAGCGTGCCGCCCATGGTGGGCGTGCCCGCCTTGAGCAGATGCGTCGGTGGGCCGTCGTCGCGCACCACCTGGCCGATCTGCCCGCGCACGAGCCGCGCGATCAGCGGCGGTCCGATCACCAGCGACAGTCCGAGCGCGGAGACCGTCGCCAGGATCGCGCGGAAGGTCAGGTACGCAAAGACATGCGCGCCCGGGACGCGGCCTGCGAACTGCTGTGTGAGCCAGTAGAGCATTCAGTGTCCGCCTGTATTGGGGAGCGCATCGCTCGCCACGGCCTCGACCACGCGCTCGAGGCGATTGAAGCGCGAGCCCTTGACGAGCACACGCACCTCGCTGGTCTCGCCGCCGCCGAGCGCGGCGCGCAACGCCGCGGCCAGCGCCGGCACGTCGGCGAAGGACTCACCACCCGCGCCGAAGGCCTCGGCCGCGCGCGCCGCGAGCGCACCCGCCGTGTACAGCCGCTCGATGCCGTGGGCGCGCGCGAACTCGCCGAGCTGCATGTGCTCCTCGAGCGCGAAAGAGCCGAGCTCGGCCATATCGGCGAGCACCAGCCAGCGCCGCCCCGGAAGCGCCGCGAGCACCTCGATGGCGGCGCGCACCGAGCTCGGGTTGGCGTTGTAGGAATCGTCGATCAGCCAGCCGCCGCCGGCGGCGCGGCGAAACTGCAGCCGGCCGGGAACGGCGCGCACCTTGGCAAGTCCCGCGGCGATGTGCTCGAGCCCGGCTCCCGCGCTGGCCGCGGAGGCAGCGGCCGCGAGGGCGTTGGCGACGTTATGGGTTCCTCCTAGTCCCAGACGGATCGTGGCCGTCCCCAGCGGCGCGGTGAGGCGGAAGCTCGTGGCGAAGCCCTCGGATCCGACCGAGGCGGCGACTTCGCTGGCGGAGAAGTCCGCGGGCTTGGCGAGGCCGAAGGTGACAACACGCGCCGGCGTCGAGCCGCGCCACAGGGCAGCGTACGCATCGTCGGCGTTGATGACCGCGGTAGCCGAGGAGGCGAGTCCGGCGACCATCTCGCCCTCGGCGCGCGCGACGCCCTCGAGGCTGCCGAAGCCCTCGAGGTGCTCGGCGCCGGCGTTGGTGATGAGGCCGACGGTCGGGCGCGCCACGTCGACCAGATGCGCGACCTCGCCGGCGCGATTGGCGCCCATCTCCACCACTGCGAAGCGCTCCGCGCCGGTGAGGCGCAGCAGCGTCAGCGGCACGCCGATGTGGTTGTTGAGGTTGCCGCGCGTGGCGAGCGTCGGGCCCGCCTCGCCGAGGATCGCCGCCGTCATCTCCTTGGCGGTGGTCTTGCCGTTGCTGCCCGCGACGCCGACCAGGGCGCCGGTGAACTGCGCGCGCCAGGCGCGGGCGGCGCGCTCGAGCGCGGCCTGGGTGTCGGGCACGACGATCTGCGCCAGCGCCACCGGCTGCTCTCTCTCGACCAGCGCGCCGGCGGCGCCGGCGGCAGCCGCGGCGGCCACGAACTCGTTGCCGTCGAAGTTCGGTCCGCGTAGGGCGACGAAGAGCTCGCCGGCCTTGAGCGCGCGCGTATCGCTCACGACGTTCGTGTAGGCGCGGTCGGCGCCGGCGAGGCGGCCGCCGGCGAAGCGCGCAAACTCCCCGAGCGTGCGCCTCACGTGCCCGCCTCGCTGAGCGCATCCATGACCACCGCCTGGTCGCGGAACGGCCGGCGCTCGCTGCCGACGATCTGGTAATCCTCGTGGCCCTTGCCGGCGATCAGCACCACGTCGTCGGGACCGCTGCGCTCGAGACCCAGGCGGATCGCGAGCGCGCGGTCGTGCTCGACCACGTGCGGCGTGTGCCGGGAGACACCCGCGAGAATGTCCGCGACGATGCTCGAGGGATCCTCGGTGCGCGGATTGTCGTCGGTCACGATGAGATCGTCGGCGAGCTCGGCGGCAATCCGTCCCATCAGCGGCCGCTTGCCGGCATCGCGATCCCCGCCGCAGCCGAACACCACGCGCAGGAGGCCGCGGCAATGCAGCCGCGCGGCGCGCAGCGCCTTCTCGAGTGCGTCCGGCGTGTGTGCGTAGTCGACGATCGCGAGCGGCGCGAGGCCGCGCCCGCCAAACATCTCCATGCGGCCGCTCGCCGGGCGGCAGCGGGAGAGCGCGCGCACCGCCTTAGGCAGCGGCACACCCCACGCGAGCAGCACCGCGAGCACCGTGAGGGAGTTGTCGACGTTGAACTCGCCCACGAGGCGCACCGCGAGCTCGGCCTGCCCGAAGCTCGAATCGACGGCGATCGTGAGCCCGGTCGGCTCGGCGGACACGCGCACGGCGCGCACGAACTGCGCCGCGCCGAAGGCGCGGACGCCCACCGCGGTGCGCGTCGTCACCGTGAGGCGCGCCGGCGAGGGCTCGGCCGCGAGGGCCGCGCCGAACGGGTCGTCGATGTTGATCACCCGGTGAGCGAGGCCCGCGAAATGGAACAGCCGCCCCTTGGCCGCGCCGTAGTGGTCCATGGTGCCGTGGTAGTCGAGGTGATCGCGGGTGAGGTTGGTGAAGGCGGCGGTGTTGAAGCGCACGCCGTTCACGCGCGCCTGATCGAGCGCGTGGCTCGAGACCTCCATGCTCACGCACTCGGCCCCCAGGGCACGGAGCGAGGCGAGCTGGCGCTGCACGCTGACGGCATCGGGCGTGGTGTGCACCGTGGCCGTAAGCTGCGGCGGCCGGCCGAAGCCGAGCGTTCCCATGTAGGCGGCGGGCCTGCCGAGAGCCTCGAGCGCCTGCGCCAGGAGCCACGCGCAGGTGGTCTTGCCGTTGGTGCCGGTGATCCCGGCGACGGTGAGCGCTGCGGAGGGCGCGCCGAAGAAGCGATCGGCGATCACCCCGGCGTGCTCGCTCAAGTGGGCGAGCCCGGCCACGAAAGTGCCGGGAGACGGCGCGGGAAGGCTCTCTCCCTCCATGCCCTCCGGCTCGTAGAGCACGGCGCGCGCGCCGCGCCGCAGGGCCTCGGGCGCGAACCGCATGCCGTGATGCGTGCGTCCGCGGCAAGCGAGGAACAGCGCCCCCGGGGTCACCGCGCGGCTGTCCGCCGTGACGTCGCTCACCAGGAGCCCGTGAGGCGCGGCGAGCATTCCCGCGGTGAGCTCGGCGAGCGCTCGTGCCGGCAACCGGGTGTCGGAAGCGGGACTCATTGCAGTGCCGCCGTGCGCAGCGTGTCGGGTGTGGCGTTCGCCGGCAACTCCTCCGGAGCCCTCACGGGCTCATCCGGCGCGACCGCGAGCAGCCGCAGCGCCCCGCCCACGACGCGCGAGAACACCGGCGCCGAGACCTGCCCGCCCCTATGCTGGCCCGCGCTCGGCTCGTCGATCACCACCACGGCGGCCAGCCGGGGGGCGGTTGCGGGAGCGACGCCGCCAAACACCGCCATGTAGCGATCAGTCGAGTAGCCGCCGGCGGTCGCCTTCCACGCGGTGCCGGTCTTGCCGGAGACGCGGTAGCCGGGAATCGCCGCGAGCTTGCCGGTGCCTTCGGCCGCGACGACTGACTCGAGCATCGCGAGGAGCTCGTGGCAGGTCGGCTCCTCGAGCACGCGCGTGCCGGCCACTTCGCCCTCGGCGGCGAGGAACGATACCGGGCGGACGACGCCGAGCGAGCCGACAGTCGCGTAGGCATGGGCGAGCTGCAGCGGCGTCACCGACAGGCCATAGCCGTGCGACATGGTGACGATGCCGATCGGCCGCCACTGCGAGTAGGCAGGCAGGAGGCCTGCGGACTCGCCCGGGTAGCCGCTGCTCGTGACCTCGCCGAAGCCGAGGCGCGTCAACGTGGTCCACACCTGCTGCGGAGCGAGCGCGAGCGCGATATGGGCCATGCCGACGTTGGAGCTCTTGGCGAGCACGGTGGCGATGTCGATCGCGCCGAAATTGTGCTCATCCTCGAAGATCTTCACGCCGATCTTGAAGAAGCCGGGCGAGGTGTCGATGACGCTGCGCGAGTCGTACTTGCCCGCGGCGAGCGCGGCGGCGACCCAGAATGGCTTGATCGAGGAGCCCGGCTCGAAGATGTCCGTGGCGGCGCGGTTGCGGTAGTCGGCGGCCTGGATCTGCTCGCGGTCGTTGGGGTTGAAGGCCGGCTGGTTCACCATGGCGAGCACTTCGCCCGTGGTGACGTCCAGCACGACGATCGAGCCGGCGCGTGCCCGCTGCTCGCGCACCGCCGCCTTGAGCTCGCGGTAGGCGAGATACTGGATGCGCAGGTCGATCGACAGCACGAGGTCGCGCCCCGGGCGTGCCGGGCGGATGCTCTCGACGTCCTCCACGATGCGCCCGTAGCGGTCCTGGATGACACGCTTCGCGCCCGCCTCGCCGGCCAGCCAGTGCTCGAAGGCGAGCTCGAGCCCCTCCTGCCCGGCGTCGTCGACGTTGGTGAACCCGAGAAGGTGCCCGACCACCTCGCCCGCCGGGTAGTAGCGGCGATACTCGCGCGAGGTGTAAACGCCGGGAATTCCGAGCGCCTTGATCTCGGCGGCCTCGGCCGGCTGCCGTCCGCGCGCGAGATAGAGAAACTCGCGGTCGAGATTGCTGGTGACGCGCCGAGCCAGCTCCTCGCGGTCGAGCCCGAGCGCGCCCGCGAGGCGCGGGATCTGCTCGTCGGCGAGCGCCAGCTCCCCCGGATTCACCCAGATCGAATCGACCGGTGTGCTCACCGCGAGCGGCTCGCCGTAACGGTCGGTGATGGTGCCGCGATGCGCGGCGATCTGCAGCACGCGCGAGAAGCGCGCATCCCCCTGGCGCGCGAGAAAGCTGTGGTCGACGAGCTGCAGGTCCACCGCGCGCCACAGAAGCGCCGCCCCGGCGAGCGCGAGCAGCGCAAGCAGCACACGCGAGCGCCAGCGGAACGAGCGCGGCGCCGGGTCGCCACGCAGGCGGCTCCCCCTCATGGCGAGACGACCACGATGCTCTGCGGCGCCGGCAGCCCCATGTGCAGCCGCGTGCTGGCGACGCGCTCGACGAAGGCGTGACTCGACCAGGCGCTCTGCTCGAGCTGCAGCTGTCCCCATTCGATCTGCAGGTTGTCGCGCCGCGCGTTGAGCGCCTCGAGCTCGATGAAGAGCTCGCGCGCCCGGTGCTCGCAGTAGATGGCGCCGGCGGCCGAGGCGAGCACCGCCAGCCACAGGAGCGGCAGCACGATCACGAGCACGGCTCGAGCGCTCACGCGATCTTCTCCGCCACGCGCAGCAGCGCGCTGCGCGCGCGTGGATTGCGCTTGAGCTCCGCGTCCGTCGGCCGGGTCTTGCGTCCGATGATCCTGAGCGCCGGAGTGGCGCGCGGCGGCAGTACCGGCAGGTGCGCGAGCGCCGGATCGGGCTGCGATTCGCGCTGCATGAAGCGCTTCACCAGGCGGTCCTCGAGCGAATGGAAAGTGATCACCACCAGGCGCCCGCCGATCTCGAGGGAGGCTAGGGCGCCGGCGAGGCCGCGCTCGAGCTGTCCCAGCTCGTCGTTGATGAACATGCGCAGCGCCTGGAAGGTGCGGGTCGCCGGGTGCTTGCCGGGCTCGCGCGTGCGCACCGCGCGCGCGATCACCTGGGCGAGCTCACCGGTGCGCGTCAGCGGTCGCTCGCGCCGCGCCTCGACGATGGCCTGGGCCACGCGGCGGGCGAAGCGCTCCTCGCCGAAGGTCGTGATCACTTCGCGTATCTCGTCGACGCTCGCCCGAGCGAGCCACGCAGAGACCGGTTCGCCGCGTGTCGGGTCCATACGCATGTCGAGCGGGCCGTCGGCGCGGAAGCTGAAGCCGCGGCGCGCATCGTCGAGCTGCGGCGAGGACACGCCGAGGTCGAAGAGCACGCCCCGGCAAGGACGACCTTCTGCGTGTAGCGGCACGAGCGCGCCGAGATCGGCAAACGACGCGTGCACGAGCGTAAGCCGCACTTCGTCGGCAAAGCGCTCGCGCCCGGCCGCGATGGCCTGCGGATCGCGGTCGATTGCGAGCACGCTGCCCTCTCGACCCAGGGCCTGGAGTATGAGTGCCGTGTGACCGCCGCGCCCGAACGTCGCATCGACATAGTAACCGCCCGCTTCCAGGGCCAGCCCCGCAAGCGCCTCCGCGGCAAGCACCGGTGTGTGCTCTTCCCCCATAGAAGCGGCCCGCGCCTTTGGCCCAAATCCACCGGGGGCGGCAGCCTTAGCCGCCCCTCCTCCAACTACAGCGAAAGCGACTCGAGCTCGGACGGCAGATCGGTCGCCACCTCTTCATTCTTGAGCCACAGGTCGCGCCGTTCGTTCCATCGCGACTCGTCCCACAGCTCGAAGCGGTTCCCCTGGCCGATCAGCATCCCGTGCCGCTCAAGCTTCGCGAACTCGCGCAGCTCCAGCGGCAGCAACACCCTGCCGTGTCCGTCGAGGGGCAG
>JASHQW010000284.1 GCA_030038875.1 Gammaproteobacteria bacterium
GGCTGCGCGCCGTGCGGTGCGGCCGCTTCGGCGCCGGCGCGGCGCGCAGAGCGGCCACGCTCCTGGCCGCGCGGCGACGCTTAAGAAGCTCCGCCATCACGGAGCCGAGATCCGCCGCCGATTTCACGGTGCGCACGCCGGCGGCTTCGAGCGCCTCATACTTATGGGCGGCCGTGCCGTGGCCGCCGGCGACGATGGCGCCCGCATGCCCCATGCGCTTGCCGGGCGGCGCGGTGACGCCGGCGATGTAGGCGACGACCGGCTTGGTGACGTAACGGCGGATGTAGTGAGCCGCCGCTTCCTCGCCGCTGCCGCCGATCTCACCGACGAGAATGATGCCCTCGGTGCGCGGGTCGCGCTCGAAGAGATCGAGCACGTCGATGAAGCTCATCCCGGCGACCGGGTCGCCGCCGATGCCGACGCAGCTCGACTGGCCAAGCCCGGCGTGGGTGGTCTGAAAAACCGCCTCGTAGGTCAGTGTGCCGGAGCGCGACACGATGCCAACCGTACCCTTCTTGTGGATGAAGCCCGGCATGATGCCGATCTTGCATTCCTCGGGTGTGATCACTCCGGGACAGTTCGGTCCGACGAGCCGTGTGGCGGAGCCTGCCAGCATCGCCTTGACGCTCACCATGTCCTTGACGGGAACGCCTTCGGTAATGCACACCACGAGCTCGATCCCGGCGTCCACCGATTCGAGGATCGAGTCGGCCGCTCCCGCCGCGGGCACGTAGATCACGCTGGCAGTGGCGCCGGTCTCGCGCACCGCATCGCGCACCGTGTCAAACACGGGAAGACCCAGGTGCTTCTGGCCGCCGCGACCCGGCGTGACCCCGCCGACAAGCTTGGTGCCGTAGGCGAGCGCCTGCTCGGAATGGAACGTCCCCTGCTTGCCGGTGAATCCCTGGCAGATGACCCGCGTATGACGGTTGACCAGAATGCTCATGCCTTGCCCTTCGCCGCGAGCGCGACCACCTTGCGCGCCGCGTCGGTGAGATCCTCGGCCGGCGTGATCGCGAGTCCGCTCTTGGCGAGCATGCTGCGCGCGGCTTCCGCGTTGGTGCCTTCGAGGCGGGCGACGACCGGCACGCGCACGCCGACCTTTCTCACCGCCTTGATCACACCCTCGGCGATCAGGTCACAGCGCACGATGCCGCCGAAGATATTGACCAGCACCGCCCGCACCCGCGGGTTGGAGAGAATCAGCTCGAAGGCCGCCGTGACCCGCTCGGCCGTGGCACCGCCGCCCACGTCGAGGAAGTTCGCGGGCGCTCCGCCATGGAGCTTGATGAGATCCATGGTCGCCATCGCGAGTCCCGCGCCGTTCACCATGCAGGCGATGTCGCCATCGAGGGAGACGTAGTTGAGGTCATGCTCGCTGGCGCGGCGCTCCATGGGATCTTCCTGGCTCACGTCGCGCAGCTTCGCGAGCTCCGGGTGGCGGAACAGCGCGTTGGCGTCGACGTCGACCTTGGCGTCCAGTGCGAGCAACGTCCCTTGTCGCGTCACGATCAGCGGGTTGATCTCGACCAGGCTCAGGTCCTTCTCGACGTACAGTCGGTAGAGGGCCACGGCGAGCGCCTGGAAGGGTGCGATGAGCGCGGCGTCGAGCTTCAGCCCATAGGCGATCTCGCGCACCTGATACCCCTGCAGGCCCGCCGCCGGGTGCACGTTGACGCTCAGGATCTTCTCGGGGGCGGCCTGCGCCACCTCTTCGATCTCCATGCCGCCGGCCGCGGAGGCGATCAGCGCCACGCGGCCCCGCTCGCGGTTGAGGGTCATGGACAGATACAGCTCGCGGGCGATGTCTGAGCCCGCCTCGACGTAGACACGATCGACCGGCAACCCTTCGGGGCCGGTCTGCTTGGTAACGAGGCGCCTGCCGAGCATGCCGGCCGCCGCGGCGCGCACCGCTTCCACGTCCCGCGCAAGCTTCACGCCGCCCGCCTTGCCGCGGCCACCGGCGTGCACCTGTGCTTTCACCACCCAGACGCTGCCGCCGAGCGCACCGGCGGCCGCCACCGCTTCGTCGGGGCTCCCCGCAACCTTGCCGTCCGGCACCGGGATTCCGCAGCTGCGAAACACGTCCTTTGCCTGGTATTCGTGCAGGTTCATCGCACCGCCCGTCGGGCTAAAACATATATTCTCGCGAAATTGCTCGGCAGTGGCCAGCGATGCGATGCGGGTCGCGTCCTGTGCCTCAATGAAGATGCTAGAGTTCCCTGCATCTGCAAGCGGCCCGCGAACGATTCCCCGCACTCACAAATGCCGGCCAGTATCGCCGCCCCCAGCGTGACGCCGAGCGACCTCGTCTGGCGGGTCATTGGCCTCCTCAACCTCTATCGGCTGCTGGTGCCGCTGCTGCTGCTCACGATGCAGGCGCTCTCCGGCCCCGCGTGGAGCCTGGTGCCGACGCACCCGCAGCTCTTCGTCGGCGCCTGCGTCGCCTACTTCACTGCGGCGCTGCTCCTCATCATCGCGCGGCGGCTCGAGTGGTCGAGCCTGCGCATCGTGGCGCTCGTTAACGCCAGCGTCGATGCCCTCGCGATCGCGTTCATCCTGTACTCTGCCGGCGGCGTCGCCAGTGGGCTCGGGATCCTCCTGGTGCTGCCGGTGTTTGCCCTCGCGGTACTGGCCGACCGCCGCGACGCGTTTCTGATTGCCGCGCTCGCTGCAATTGCCGTGCTGACACAGCAGGTGTTCTCAGGGTTCACGGACGCGACACCGGCGACGGACTACGTGACCGCCGGGCTCATCGGGGTGGCGCTCTTCGGGACCTCGTTCGTCACCTGGCCGGTCGCCAACCGGCTGCGCGAAACCGACGCGCTGGTGCGCCGCCGAGAGCTCGACCTCGCCAACCTCGCGCAGCTGTCGCAGTACATCGTCCAGCACCTGCGTGAAAGCATCCTGGTGATCGACGCCCAGGACCGCATCCGGCTCATCAACGAGTCAGCGGCGGAGATCCTTGGTGACAAGAGCGCCTTTCCGGATGCTCTGATTGGCGAGGCCTCGCCGCGCCTCGTGTTCCTGCTCGAATCGTGGCGGAAGGGCGCAGTCGACGGCGGGCTGGGGTCACCTGCGGATGCGACCTTCGTCGCGGCCGACGGCTCCCGCGTGATCCGCCCGCACTTTGCCGCGCTCGGCTCTACCAGTCCCGGCCCGGTGCTCGTCTTCCTCGAAGACACGAGCATCCTCGCCGAGAGAGTGCAACAGTCGAAGCTCGCCGCGCTCGGGCGGCTGAGCGCCAGCATCGCCCATGAGATCCGCAATCCCGTCGGCGCGATGAGTCACGCGGGACAGCTGCTCGCCGAATCGCCGAGCCTGACGAGCGATGACCGGCGCCTGACCGACATCATCCGCGCCAACGCCACGCGCGTCAGCGGCATCATCGACAACGTACAGCGCCTGTCGCGGCGCGAGCCGGCGCGGCTCGAGCGGCTGACGCTGTCGGCATGGACCGAGGAATTCCACGCCGAGTTCTGCGACATCATGCAGTTCCCGCGCGTCCGGCTCGCGGTCACCAGCACGGTGGACCTCGAGGTGCGCGCAGACCCCGATCAGCTGCGGCAGATTCTGTGGAACCTCTGCGAAAACGCCATCAAGCACGCCGTGCGGGACGACCCTGCCGCGACGGTCGAGATACGATACGGGCGTATGCCTGCGAACGCCCGCCCGTATCTCGAGGTCGCCGACCGCGGCGAGGGGGTGAAACCCGAGCTCGCGGAGCGCATCTTCGAGCCGTTCTTCAGCTCGGGGCGCGGCACGGGCTTAGGATTGTTCCTGGCGCGCGAGCTCGCGCAGGCGAACGGCGCAACGTTGCTCTACGAGGCGCGCGTCGGCGGTGGCAGCATCTTCCGGCTGGTGTTCGCCGATCGGCGACGCTGGAAGGTTCCATGAACGAGGCGGCTCCAGGCGCACGTGCCCCGGCCGCTCCACCCGTGGTGCTGGTCGTCGACGATGAGCCGGACCTGACCGAGCTGGTGAGCCTCACCTTGAGTCGTATGGGCTTCAGGACCCGCACCGCCCCCGACCTCGACACGGCGCGCCGCCTGCTCAAGTCCGAGAGCTTCGACCTGTGCCTTACCGACATGCGTCTGCCCGATGGCGATGGACTCGATCTCGTCGCCTGGATCCAGGAGAACCGCGCCACTGTGCCCGTGGCCGTGATCACGGCCCACGGCAACGTCGAGTCTGCGGTGCGCGCCCTGAAGCTCGGCGCCTTCGACTTTGTCTCCAAGCCCCTCGATCTCGGCGTGCTGCGCAAGCTGGTCGGCAGCGCCGTAAAGCTCCGCGCCGGGGTGGACCCGCAGACGACCGCCACCTTCCGCGGTCCCCGGCTCCTCGGTGCATCGCCCGTCATGGAGCAGCTGCGCGACATGATCGCGCGCGTCGCGCGCAGCCAGGCGCCGGTGCACATCTCGGGGGAGTCGGGGACCGGCAAGGAGCTGGTCGCCCGCATGATTCACGAGAGCGGCGCGCGCCGCGGGGGACCTTTCGTCGCCGTGAACTGCGGCGCAATCCCCACCGAGCTCATGGAGAGCGAGCTCTTCGGGCACAGGCGTGGCAGCTTCACAGGTGCGGTTGCCGACAAGACGGGTCTGGTGCAGAGCGCCGAGGGCGGCACGCTGTTTCTCGATGAAGTGGCGGACCTGCCGTTGCACATGCAGGTGAAGCTCCTGCGCGTGGTGCAGGAGAAGACGGTGCGCCCGGTCGGCGAGGCGCGCGAGGAAAGTGTCGACGTGCGCATTCTGTCCGCCACCCACAAGAACCTCGCGGAGCTCGTCGCCCAGGGCCTGTTCCGCGAGGACCTGTTCTACCGCATCAACGTCATCGAGC
>JASHQW010000285.1 GCA_030038875.1 Gammaproteobacteria bacterium
ACAGCCGCTCAAGCTGCCGGGCCGACAATCCTAGCTCGGCGGCCACGTCCGCAATGGCGATGGGACGCGCGAGATTCTGCTCCATGAGCAGCAGTGCGCGGCGCACGCGCGGTTCGGTTACCACTTCCGACATGGGCGGATGCGGCTGGACTTCGCTTCCCGAGCGTGGACGGTCGAACAGCAGGACCTGACTCGCCTTCTGCGCGACCGCACGCCCGAGGTGCTGCTCGATGAGGAAGGTGGCGAGCGCGGCCGCGCCCGCTCCACCGGCGCAGGTGATGCGCAGGCCGTCGACCAGGAACAGACGGTCGGCGATGACCTCGTGCGTGGGGAAGGCCTCGAGAAAGTCCTGGTAGTGGTACCAGCTCACGCACGAACGCCGTCCCTTCATCAGACCGGCGCGGCACAACACGAAGCTCCCGGTGCAGATGCCGATGAGCGGCACGTTGGTGGAGCCGACTTCGCGCAGATAGCGCAGCGTCGCCTCGTCGACCTGCGGACCGGCATGCAGGATGCCGCCGATCACCACCACATAGTCGAGGGAGTCGGGCGGCAGGAATGCGCTGGTGGGCTCGAGCGAGACGCCGCAGCTCGCAGGAACCGACTCCGCGCGGCTCGCCATGATCGACCATTGCACGTGCAGCGGGCGGCTGCGGTCGCCTTCGTCCGCGGCGAGCCGCAGGTGGTCGATGAAGACCGCGAATGCCGACAGCGTGAAGTGATGCGCGAGAATGACACCCACGCGCAGCGGCGGGCGCGCGCCGCGCTCCACCGAAGGCGTGCGCTGACATCCGTTTGAGTGCGTTATTGAACGCTCACTCAATGGCTTTTGCCCCTCCCCTTGTCACTTATCTTCCGCCAAGCCAGATTGGGAAGCAAGAGCACTCCGTTGCAGCGAAATCTCGAGAAAAAACAGATGACGAGGCACGAGAGCTCGTGCCCCTAAACCGCTCGTGCGTCCGCGGGCGAGCCGTTGAACGGCTATTCAGGCGGCAAGCGCCAACGGGCTCGAGACCGCACGGACCGACCGCAGGTGACGAGCGCCGAGCGCTCAATCAGGACACCGATGATGACGCTTGGGCGCTGTAACGTCAGCGCAGAACGGCAAGCCGGGCGAGATTTGTCTGCACGATTGTGTTGTGGCAGGCGCTGCGCGCATACCAGCGGCGCGCAGCGTCGATGAGTGCCGCGCAGATCTGCGCGCTCTCGCTCGCCTCCGGATCCTCGGCCGCGTGAGACTCGTGAAAGAAGCCTCGGGGAGCGGTGCGCACGTGGCGGCGCAGGCGGAGCCGTCGCAGAGCGCGGGCCGGAATCGACTTCGGCTCGGCGGCATCCTCGTGCTCGATGTGCTCGCAGACGGCACGATACACGCGCTCGTAATCGAAGCCGTCGGCCGCGCCGTCAGCATCGGCGGGCCGCATCCACTGCTCGCACCACGTCTTCTGCTGCTCGCCCGAGCTCTGCAGCGTCGGGTCGGTCAGGGCGACTGCAATGCGCGGCAGATCGTAAGCCTCGCAGAGCGCGGCGTCCCAGCGCTGCGCCTCGAGCAGTTTCTCCACATCGGTGAGATAGCTCGCGACCATGCGCGAGCTCGAGGGCGCCGCCTGCGGGGGCATGAGCTTCAGGCCGCCCGTTCCGCAGTGGATGCGCCGACGTCGGTGGGCGAATCGGTCACCGGACTTGGCGGCTCGGTCGTGGCTTCCGGTACGGGCGCGATTACAGGGGTCGCAGCCACAACCGGCCGACGCGCGCGCGGCGGACGCCTGGCGCTGACAGCGGTTGCAGTCACCGCGGGCGCGCGCTTCACCCTCCCCTGAGGCCGTCGCGTGCGCAACGCGGTCGCGTGCACCGGGCGACGGGCGCGGCGCGGCCGGACTTTGGACGGCGCGCGGGCAGGCGAAGCATGGCGGGTGGCGGTGTGCCGCGATGGGGCGCGTGCGGTCTTCGCGGCCTTGGCCGCGCGGCCCTTGCGCTCGGGGGCAGGAGCGGCGTCCTTCTGCGCACGGCGGGCGCGCTTCCAGGCCTTGCGGGCGGCGGCGGACTGCTTGCGGGCGCGCTTCGCTTCGCGCTTGGCCTCCTTGAGGCGCTTGCGCGCGCGTTTCAATTCGTCTTTCGCGATGCGCACTCGCTGCTTCGCCACCTCAGCCTGCAGTCGGGCTCTCTCCAGGGGCTCAGCGGGAAGGTTGGCCGGTTCGCTGCCGCTTTTCTTCATCTTTCTGCCTGCGAAGCGCGAAGGACGGTCAGTCTCACACAATCGCCGGATCGTTTCCACCGTCCGCAGTTATCCACAGAATTTGTGCATAACCATGTGGACAGAGGGCGCGCGCGCCCTCAAACGACGAGCGGTGGCAAGGGCTTGCGTCGCGGTGGGTGAGTTTTCGCCAGCTCTCAGGCGCTCGGCCCGTTGTAGCGCGTCGCGGTGACACGATTGCGTCCGGCCTGCTTGCTGCGATAGAGCGCTGCGTCGGCGATCTTGAGGATCCGACCGGCGAGCTCGCGCTCCCCGGCCGGCACGCAATCGAGTCCGCACAACCCGAAGCTGGCGGTGACCCCGACGTCCTTGCCCTCGTGCGGGAAGGGACTGCCGGCGACCGTGGCGCGCAGCTTGCGTGCGACTTCCAGCGCCGGCTCGTACGCGGTCTCGGGCAGCACCACCGCGAACTCCTCTCCGCCGATGCGCGCCACCCAGTCGACCCCCCGGCGCAGCGCCTCCTGCAGACGGGTACCGAACTGCCGCAATATGTCGTCGCCGCAACCGTGACCCATGGTGTCGTTGATGTTCTTGAAGAAGTCGATGTCGCACAGGATCAACGACAGGGCGCGCTGGTAGCGTGCGGCGCGCTCGACTTCGCGCGGAAAGTGCTTGCCGAAGAAGCGGCGGCTCGCGACCCGCGTCAGCTCATCGGTCGCCGAGAGCTTGCGGTTCTCCTCGAGCGTGATGCGCAGCACCGCCTCGAGCTCGGCGATGCGGCGTGCGGCCGCGATGCGCGCGTCGATCTCGCGCTCGGGCGCGCGCCGCCCGACGCATTCGTCGGCACCGGCGTTCAGGCCGGCCTCGCGCTCCGATCCCTCATCGAGCTCGGCGACATAAAGCACGAACGGATTACGTGCTGCCTTGCGCGTGCGCAGCTGGCGGATGAGCTCGAGGCTGTCGGTGACCACCACGGGCCGATACTCGGCCGTGAACTGCCTCAGCGCCTCATCGTCCGAGGCGACCGACTCGATCTCGAAGACGTCGGGCGCAATGCGGCGCATCAGCTGCGCGCGCAGCCCCGCGTCGTGGCACACGAGCAACGCCTTGGGAGCCGGAAGCACCCGCAGCATCACCGCGACCGTCGCGGTGGTCCCCTCGTGCGCCTCGGCCGGCCGCTCGGCGCGCCGTTCGAGGATGCGTTGGATGACGGTAGTCTGTCCGCCGAACGCCATCAGGCCCCCTGCCTCACGGGTGTCGCCCGCTGCGCGCAAGATTACTCGATACGGCGGCCAAAATACCCGGCCGCGTGGCGGTCACACTATGATTGCGGTCATGGAACCGCCGGGCATCACGCGCCATCGACGTCCCTTCCTCGCGCCCCTGTGGGTGACGCTGCTCGCGCTGCTGATCGGGGCGGGCGTCGCCTACGCTGTCTATCGGGGTGCCGGGACCACGGTAGTGGTGCTGGCTTCGTCGGGGGAGAAGGATCCGGGGACGATCGAGGACCCGCCGATCTCCGCCGAGGGGGAACGGCGGGCGCAACGTCTGGCGCAGATGTTCGCGACCGGCGGCGGCCGCGGGCGGCTCGATGCGCTCTACGTAAGCGGCGAGCGGCGCGCACAGCAGACGGCGGCTCCGCTCGTCGAGCTGCTGCATCTTACGCCGACGCCGTATGACGCGAAGGAGGCTCCCGCGGTTGCCTCCGCGCTGCTGCACGCTCACGAGGGCGGTGCGGTGCTGGTGATCGGCGGGGCTCCCGCTCTGCAGCAATTCATGCGCCAGCTCGCGGGCGCCGGCAGCGTGGGGGAGGGAGCCGCCGACCCCGACCTCATATATATAGTCAGCGTGCCGAGCTTCGGCCGCCCGCAGGTGCTGCGCCTCAGGTACTGAGACGCCGTGTGCGCGTCGTGCCGGCGCTCATCGCGACCGCCTTGCGTACGAAATCCTCGTGCGCGGCGATGCGGAAGTCCGCCAGCACGGCGGCCCGGATGTAACGTGCCTGATCGATGAGGTAGGTGGCGCGGCGGACGCTGAAGCCGAGCGGGCCGCGGACGTCGTACATGCGGATCACGGACTTGTCGACGTCCGAGAGCAGCGTGAAGGGCAGCTGATGCTTCTCGCGGAAGGCGCGATGGCTCGCACCGT
Source organism: Gammaproteobacteria bacterium (assembly GCA_030038875.1). Lineage (GTDB taxonomy): Bacteria > Pseudomonadota > Gammaproteobacteria > Steroidobacterales > Steroidobacteraceae > 13-2-20CM-66-19. Next base: position 4,340 of record JASHQW010000285.1, read on the forward strand.
CCTGGGGGCTCACGCCCGCGACCTCGAGCCCGGCCTCCAGGATCTCGCCATGCAGATCACGCAGCGCGCAGGCTTCGCGGGTGCACCCAGGCGTGAAATCGGCCGGATAGAAATAAAGGATCAGCGGACCGTGCCGCAGCAGCGTGCTGAGCGACACGTTGTGCCCATCCTGATCCGGCAGTGTGAACTCCGGCGCTCGGCCGCCTATCGCCAGCATGCGCGCTCCTCCCAACGCGGCATCATAGCCGCATCGATGCTAGAATCGCGCGCCTTAACCGGACCCCTGCGAAATCCGCGTCTCGATGCGCGGGGTGGTTAGTGTGGGGCGGTAGCTCAGCTGGGAGAGCGTCGCGTTCGCAATGCGAAGGTCGAGGGTTCGATCCCCTTCCGCTCCACCATTTCCCCTCGATTTCTCAGCCTTCTTTCGTTTGCCAACGACGAATGGCGAAGCTTTAGCCGGCTGGCACCAGTGAGGCGCGCAGCTGAGCGGTCAGCGCTACTGCTTGACCAGGCACTCTGACTCACACACCACACGCAGGTGCTGCGGCTTGCGCAGCGCCGCGCGCGCCGCGATCAACGCGGTCCGACTTACCATCGGATGCGCGACCGCAAACTCGCGGCCGGCATCAGCCAGGTTGTCGAGCCGATCCGGAAGCTCGGCACAACCCGAGCTCACGGCTACAACCCCGGCGAGCAGCGCCGCACCCAATCCCTGTTTGACGCCCATGGATCACAGGATGCGCGCATCGTGCGGCCAGCCGCATGCGTCACTCGACAGTTTCACAGCGTATGCTCAGCGATTGAACGTATTGCGGCGGGCGCAGCAGCGCATCACGGAATTTCCGGCGGAAGCTGCGAAATACATCGCAGGCGGATTCTGGCATCGAGTCGCTGCGCGTGCCCTATCACCCTCCACCAGTCTTATTTCAGTGATCCGGACGCGGTGAGGTGACCGCCGGCTGCGAAGTCTCGCGTGCCGGCGGCGCGGACTCCGGGCTCAGCTCCTTTTTCGCTGGCACGCAATCGAGCTGCAGATCACGCGTCCCCGCCCAGGCGCCCGTTTCGAGCTGCTGGCAAATCACGGCGTGGGCACGCTTGTCCTGGAGCTCTGCGCTGGTGATGACCCAGCGGCTGTTGATCCACAGGGGGCCCGTCTGCCGGCCGCACGCCGCATCATTCCCGACCTGCAGCAGGCTCCCCCGGTAGCAGTCCGTCACCGGTAGCGGGCAGTTCGCGGGACTCAACCTGTTCCACGGCACGGCGCACGCGGCATGGAAGCCTTTGGTGGGATCGCCGCTCAGCAGCGGCAGCAGTCGCTCCGGCGCGCGCGGCCCGAGGATGCGATTGTTGAGCACCAGGCAGGTGTCCGCGGTCGCCGCCGGGGCAGGCTCATCGGCCCAGGCACCCGGCACCAGCGCCACCGTGACCAGCACCGATCGTAGCCATCGGGTCATCGTGACTCCCCGCCGCCGCGGCGTGCCAGGTTCAACTCCTCGACGCGCCGCCCGAACTCCAGGATCGCGGTGTGCGCGACAAAGAATCCGAATGCGGCGAACGAAAAGTAGCCGAGCCAGTCGCCGGGGGGCAAGCGCAGCCAGCGGTAACCGACCCAGGTTGCCAGAACAATGACCGCCAGCGACAGCGCGAGAGCCGCGAGGTACATGGTGAGGCCGCGCAAGCGCTCGCGAATCTCGGCAGACGGCGCCACGCGCAGCTCGACGACGATGAGCCCGGCGATCGCCGCCGCGACGGCGAGCAGCTGCAGCGATCTGAAGGCGGCGAGGAGCAGCAGCAGTGCTGCGGTGGCGAGGATCCACAGCGGCGTCGGATAGCGTGCGATGAGCGGCGCAATCCAGCCGCGCGCCGCGTCCGACAGCTCGAACGGATTGCGATGCAGCTCCGCGCGCAGCAGCCAGCGCTGGCGCGAGAGGAAGATCGCCGCGAGCACCCACAGCACCAGCAGGTCATAGCCGACGAAGGCGAGCTTGGGGGTGCGGAATTCCTTGCGCACCTTCGGCCGTCCGTCGAACACCAGCAGATTCTCCAGCGCGACCGCGTGATAGTAGACCCCCGGCAACAGGGTGTGCAGCGGAGTCGTGACGAGGTCCCCGCTGCCGCGGAAGTTCCCGCCCACGAGCACAAAGGCGCCGTCCGCGATATCAAACAGCGCCTCGTTGCCGGCGCCGAGCGCTGGATCGACCTCCGGGCTGAGCAGCGCTCCGGCAAACAGCGTGGCGACCGGCGGACAGGGGGATTCGCGCGGCAGCGCCGGCTGATTGAGGATTGCCCGCAGCGGCGAGGGGGTCTCGATGCACGAGGCGTGCGACCAGCGCTGATTGAACGGGTCACCTTGCGGCGACCAGGCGAGCTCGAAGCCGGCGTCCGCCGCCGCTACTCGCGTCAGGCGCGCGAGGCAGGCAGCGGGTGCGTGCTCGGAGTCGCAGTACATGCGCACGGCTGCGCTCGGGAGTCCCGAGCCCGGCGCCGCGCCGGCATCTGCGCGCTGCTCGAAGGGATAGCGGCGACTCACGAAGTCGCTGCCGTCGGCCTGGCGCTGCACCGACACGGGTGTGAAGACCTGAGTGCCGCGCAGCAGTGCGCCGCTTGCGTCGCGGCACGCCGCGGCGTCCATGGGCGCGAGATCTTCCCGCCGGGTCACCGCGAGGTAGAGCGGAACACCCTCGTGGCGCAGCCGCGCCCCGACCGTCAGCAGCTCGCAGACGTCCTGCTGCGGCGCGGGATCGATCAACAGAAAGTCCAGCATGATCGCGCGCGGACGCAGCACTTCGAGCTCGGCCAGGAACTGCGCATGGAACCCGACCGGAACCGGCCAGCGTGCCCCGCGCAGCGCCAGGGCCGGCTCATCGACCATCACCACGAGCACGCGCGGCCGGGCGCTCCGCTCCGCGCTGGCGACGCGCGGGTACAACCACGCCTCATCGCCGAACCAGGCATACACCAGATCCTGCGAAAATCGCCGGCTGGGGCTGGCGGTTCCCAGGAGATTGAAATTCAGGAAGAAGAGCGCGACCGAGGCGAGCAGCAGACTCTGTAGTGCGGCACGCAGCAGGCCCGCCCGGGCCGCCGACCCGCCCGCGACGGCCGGCCGGACCCCACCTCCCATTGACATGACTTGATGCTGTCGTATGCTGACGCAGCAAATCAAGGGGCGGTACGTTAACGAAAATTTCCGCCGGGGGAATGCACAACAAGGCGCTCTGAGGCGCGATCACAGCGGTCCGTCTCGAAACGCCGGAGTGTGTCTCATGAACGAGACTCGTCGTGGATGCTGCGCGGCCGCCACACTCGTGGGGCCCCTTTCCCTGGTGCTCGCTGCGGCGGCGCTGGCAGATCCTCCCGCTACGGTCGTCGACAGTCAGCGCATCATCCGCAGCCTGCAGGCCACTCCCTCCGCCAACACGCGCGGGCTGGTGGTGGCGCAGCGACCAGCTACCGGCGACAACCACAGGATCTCGCTCGACATCCGCTTCGCCAACGACAGCGACCAGCTGACGGACGCAGCCCACAGTCAGCTCGCCGAGCTCGGCGCGGCGCTCACCTCGCCGGAGCTCGCCCACACCCGCTTTCTGATCGCCGGCCACACCAGCGCGACCGGTGCGGCCGAGCACAATCAGCGACTGTCCGAGTCACGCGCGCGCGCGGTGCGCAGCTACCTGGTCACGCACTACCACATCGAGGCGGAGCGGCTCGCAAGCGTCGGCTATGGCGCCGCCCACCCGCTGCCGGACTTTCCAGCGGCTGCGCTCGAGCAACGGCGGGTCGAGATCAGCACTCTGCCGGCAACGTTCTGACACGGGGTGCATCGATGAGGATTCGTGCTCTAGCCGTCGGACTCATTGCCACGGCGGCACTCCTGGCCGCGGCCGAGTGCGGTGCCCGGCCGCGGGCGCTGCTGATCGGGGTGGCCGACGTCCCGCACAATGCGCTG
>JASHQW010000001.1 GCA_030038875.1 Gammaproteobacteria bacterium
GGGGCGCGGACCGGCAGGAAGACGGCGAGCCGGCCGTCCTCGAGAGCGGTCTCGTGGCAGGGGAGGGAGGAATCAGCGGCGAGGGCGTCGAGCGCTTCTATCACCAGCATGTGCTCATCGGGCCCGAGCGCCCCCTCGCTCAGCCATAGCACGTTCGCTTCGTGATCGCAGAGCGACACCGACTGCAGGCGGCGGGCGGGCAGTACCTCCCGCAGCTGCTGGCCCAGCGACTCGACGCTCACCGGTCCAGCGGGCGACGCAGGTGCAGGCACGGGCACCGGCGCGACCGGCGATTTGGCAGCCGCGCGCGCGGCCCTGAGTTTATGCAGCAAAGCTTGTTCTTCCCGGTATTGGACTCGCACCAGCGTACGCCGTTCAAGCGCAGCGCTTTCCCTCGCGTATGAGCGTGGCAGCACGAGGCGTGCGCTGCCGTGATTTCCCTCGCGTTCTGTTCGCAAAAAGGCGACAGCGTGAGCTGCCGCCATTTGTCATATTGAGAGAATCAGTGCGACACAGCTAAAAGTGTGCGCCTTTCGCACTGCGACGCTGGCGGCGCGCGCTGCCGCGCGCTTCCTGAGGAGTCAGCGCGAGCCGAGGAAGTCGCGCTTGCCGAGCTCGACGCCGTTGTGGCGCAGGATCGCGTAGGCGGTCGCCACGTGGAAGAACACGTTCGGGATCGCCCAGTGCTGCAGGAACTCGAGCCCCTTGAACTCGAGCGTCTCCCCGCGGGAGGGCACCTTGAGGTCGCGTGTTTCCGCTCCTTCGAGCGCTTCTGCCGGGATGCTCTTCAGGTAATCGACGGTGCGCGCGATGCGCGCGTGCAGCTCCTCGAAGCTCGTCTCGGTGTCGGGGAAGCGCGGCGGCTCCTGAGCCGCGAGGCGCGCGACGGAATTCTTGGCGAGATCGCACGCGACCTGTACCTGGCGCGTGAGCGGGAACATGTCGGGCGCAAGCCGCGAGGTGAGCAGTACCGCGGGCTCGAACTTGCGCTGCTGGGCGTAGGCGACGCCCTTCTCGAGGAACATCGAGAGATTGCCGAGCGCGCGTGCGAAGACGTCCACTGACATGGCGTGCATCGAGATCTTCATGGGCTCCCTTTCGAGTGGTCCGGGACGCGGGGTCGCAAATTCTAGCCCTCGGAAGGCTGGCGCGCGTGCCTCCCGGGTGAAACAATAGCGCAGGACGCAAACGAGATTGAGCCTTTTATGAGCCTGATATGGACCCCTGCGCAACTCGCGATGCTGGCCAAGGTGGTCGATCTAAATGGCTTCTCGGCCGCGGCGCGCGCGTTCGGGGTGCCGAAGGCAGCCGTGAGCCGCGCGGTAGCGGACCTCGAGAAGACGCTCGGGGTGCGCGTGCTCGAGCGCACGACGCGCCGCATCTCCCTCACCTCGGCCGGCCGGCTCGTCTATCCGCACGCGCGCCGGGTCGGCGAGGAGTCGGACCTCGCGCGCGGCGCGATTGCGCGGCTCATCACCCCCGAGGGGCGGCCGCTGCGCGTGGTGGCCGATCCGACCTACGGGCGCGTGCTCCTCTCGCCGCTCGTGCCGCGTTTTCTCGAAGCCTTCGCGCACGTGCCGCTCGAAGTCGCGCTCGACGCCCAGCAGCTCGCCGCCGGCAGCTGGGACGTCGCGGTCCGCACGCGTCCGCCCGAGGGCGGCGCACTCGTGCAGCGCCTGCTCGGCGCACCGCCGGCGCTGCTGTGCGCGACGCCCGCCTACCTGCAGCAGCGCGGCGTTCCCGCCCGTCCCGACGACCTGCGCTCGCACGATGTGCTGACTCCCGAGTTGTCGGGACAGCCGCAGTTTCGCCTCGCGCTCACGCGCGGCGCGCAGCGCGCCGAGGTGCCGCTCGTCCCGAAGCTCGCGGTCGACGATCCGGCGGTGCTGCACGCCGCTACCGCCGCCGGGCTCGGCGTGGGCTTGCTCCCCGAGTTCCTCTGCCGCCAGGGGCTCGCGACTGGGCGGCTGAAGGCCGTGCTGCCGGAATGGACGGTGCCGCCGGCGGATGCGCTCTACGCGCTTTATCCGGCAGCGCTCGAGTCCGACCCGCGGGTGCAGCAGTTCGTCGACTTCCTGGCTGCGAACATCGTTCCGGCGCTCGCCACCCCGGCCGCCGCCCGCGCCTGAGGACCAAGGTACACTGAAAGCCTTTCCGGCTAAGGAAAGCGCCGGCCGCACTCGAGCGGCCGGCCGCAGACGACAGAGGGGCCGTCCATGTACCGTGCGCCACTTCGGGAAATGCGCTTCGTGCTCGAGGAGCTCCTCAGGGCGGGCACCTTGAGCGGCTGTCCGCACTTCGCGGAATACTCCGACGAGCTCGGCCGCGCGGTGCTCGAGGAAGCGGCGCACTTCGCCGAGGACGTGCTCGATCCCCTCAACCGCCCGGGCGACATCGAGGGCGCGCGCTGGACCCCCGAGGGCGTGCATGCGGCGCCGGGTTTCCGCGCTGCCTACGAGCAGTTCGTGGCCGGCGGCTGGCCGGCGCTCGGCGCGGAGCCGGAGTACGGCGGTCAGGCGGTGCCGCGCGTGCTGGTAAGCGCGGTCGGGGAGTTCTGGGGCTCGGCCAATCTCGCCTTCAAGCTCGGGCCTATGCTGACGCACGGCGCGGTGCGCGCGCTCGAGCTTACGGGCTCGGCGGTGCAGAAGGCCACCTACCTGCCGAAGATGGTGAGCGGTGAGTGGAGCGGCACCATGGTGCTCACCGAACCGCAGGCGGGCTCGGATCTCGGACAGGTGCGCACGCGCGCCGTGCCCGACGGGGATCGCTACCGGCTCTCCGGCCAGAAGATCTTCATCACCTGGGGCGATCACGATCTCACCGCCAACACCATCCACATGGTGCTGGCGCGCATCGAGGGAGCGCCCTCCGGGGTGAAGGGCATCTCGCTCTTCGTCGTGCCGAAAGTGCTGGTGAACGCCGACGGCTCGCTCGGCGAGCGCAACGACGTGCGCTGCCTCTCGATCGAGCACAAGCTCGGAATCAACGCCAGCCCGACTTGTGTACTCGCCTTCGGCGAGAAAGCGGGAGCGGTGGGCTATCTCGTCGGCGAGCCGGGACGGGGGCTCGAGTACATGTTCATCATGATGAACAGCGCGCGGCTCTCGGTCGGGAGCGAGGGCTACTCGGTCGGCGAGCGCGCCTTGCAGCGCGCCGCGGATTGGGCCCGCACTCGCGTGCAGGGCCGGCCGCCCGGCGCCGAGCGCGGCAGCGCGGCGCCCATCATCAATCACCCGGACGTGAAGCGCATGCTTCTCACGATGAAGTCGCAGATCGAGGCCTCGCGCGCCCTGACTCTTTACACCGCCATGCAGTTCGATCTCGCCGCGGCGAGCCCCGACGCCGCGGTGCGCGCCGCGAGCCAGGCGCGCGGCGAGCTGCTGACGCCGGTCGTCAAGGGCTGGTGCACCGAGGTCGGCAACGAGGTCGCCGGTATCGGCGTGCAGGTGCACGGTGGCATGGGCTTCATCGAGGAGACGGGTGCCGCGCAGTATGTGCGCGACGTGCGCATCACCACGATCTATGAAGGCACCACCGGGATCCAGGCGAACGATCTCATCGGCCGCAAGATCGCCCGCGACCGCGGCGCCGCGGTGGGCGTATTCATCAGCGAAATGCAGCGTGAGCTCGAGTCGCTCGCGGCTGCGGATCCGGCGTTTGAGGCGATCCGCCGCGCGGCGCTCGAGGGCGTCGCGCTGCTGGCGCGCGCCACGCAGTCGCTCGGCAGGGCGCTCGCTACGCGGCCGGAGCTCGCGCTCGCCGTGTCGGTGCCGTACCTGAAGCTCTGCGGCTACGTCGCGGGCGGCTGGCTGCTCGCCAGATCCGCCGCGCTCGCCGCAGCTGCCGCGGGCGGCGCCGATCGCGAGTTCTACGCGGCCAAGGTGCACACCGCGGGCTTCTACGGCGCGCAGGTGCTGCCGAATGCGGTGGCGCTCGCGCGCGTCGTGGAGAGCGGCGCGGCGAGCGTCGTGGAGACGGACGCGGCGCTCATCTGACACGCCGCGAGCGGGTTGGGCCGCCGTGCTGCAGCGTCGCATTCCTTCGAGCGGCGAGGAGTTGCCGATCATCGGGCTCGGCACTTCGCAGACCTTCGAGGTCGCTGAGTCCGCACGGGAGCGCGAGCCGCTCCGGGAGGTGCTCGAGGCATTCTTCGCCGCTGGCGGCCGTGTGATCGACACCTCGCCCATGTATTCGACGGCGGAGGCGGTCCTCGGGGACCTCCTGACTCCCGCGATGCACGCGCGCGCTTTTCTTGCGACCAAGGTGTGGACGCGCGGTGCGCGCGCCGGCGTTGAGCAGATGAGACACTCGGAGCGGCTGCTGAGAGCCAGGCCGCTCGATCTCATCCAGGTGCACAACCTCCTCGATCTCGACACGCAGCTCGCGACGCTCCGCGAATGGAAGGCGGCCGGGCGGGTGCGCTACGTCGGGGTGACGCACTACACCGTGAGCGGCCTTGCCGGTCTCGAGCGCGTCGTGAGCCGCGAGCAGCTCGACTTCGTGCAGCTCAACTACTCGCCGGTGACGCGCGCGGCGGAGCGGCGCCTCCTGCCGCTCGCGGCCGAGCGTGGCGTCGCGGTGCTCGTCAACCGGCCGTTCGAGGACGGCGAGCTCTTCGCGAAAGTGCGCGGCAGGGCGCTGCCGGCTTTCGCCGTGGACGTCGATGCGGTGAGCTGGGGACAGCTCATCCTGAAATTCATCACCTCGCATCCGGCGGTGACCTGCATCATCCCGGCGACCGCGAGTGTCACGCACCTGAAGGACAATCTCGCGGGCGGAGTGGGGCGGCTGCCCGATCAGCGCCAGCGCGAAGAGATCGCCCGCTCGCTCGCGTAGCGGCCGTGCGCCGTGTCAGAACCGCAAGCCGATCGTGATCGGCACGAATGCGTTGTTCGAGCCGTAGGGGGCCAGGCGCCGGTAGCGCGCCTCGATGAAGAAGCTCACCGGATCGCTCAGCGCGAACTCGGCTCCGATTCCGGCGTTCCATGACCGCGTCCATTCGGTCGTGCTGCTCGAGACCGTGACCGCGTAAGGAAAATACCCGTAGCCGCACTCGAAGTAGCCGCAGACGAAAACCGGCGGCGAGTTCTGCAGCTGCTTGAAGACCGTGGACTGCCGATACCAGCCGGCGCCCCCCAGCAGGTACAGCTTGCCGCGACTCGAGCGATGCGCGAGATCGAGCTGCACATCGGCGTCGCCGCCGTACACGCTCTGGTGTCCGAAGTCGACGCTGGTGCCGAGAGCGCTCGCCTCCTCGTTGAGCGCGGTGTGGGTTTCTCTGAAACGGC
>JASHQW010000286.1 GCA_030038875.1 Gammaproteobacteria bacterium
GCGCCTAAGGCGCGGCGCATCGAGGTGCGCTTCCCCGACTCGTGCGCCAACCCCTACTTCGCCTTCGCGGCGATGATGATGGCGGGGCTCGACGGCATCCAGAACAAGACTCATCCCGGCGACCCGGCCGACAAGGACCTCTACGACCTCGAGCCCGAGGAGATGAAGCACATCCCCCAGGTATGCCACTCGCTCGACATGGCGCTCGAGCACCTCGACAAGGATCGCGAGTTCCTGACGCGCGGCGGCGTGTTCACCAACGACGTGATCGATGCGTACATGGGGCTGAAGCTCCAGGAGATCACGCGCTTTCGCATGTCGACGCACCCGGTGGAGCTCGAGATGTACTACAGCGCCTGAGCTCAAGGATGACGCGACCGCCGTCCCCGCGCCCCGCCGCTCACGGCTCCGGCCCGCTCCGGGGCGGGTCGGCGGACGCGCGGGGGGTGCGGCGGTCACAGCGAGCGGCGCGCGAGGGAGCGGCAGCGCACATTCGCGGCCGGCCGCTTTTGTCTCCACCTTTGTGCCGGGATATGCTCGGTTGCGATGCGGCGCATCCTTTTTACCTTAATGTCGCTCGGCTGCTCGGTGGCGCTCGCCACCACCGTGTACAAGTGGGTCGACGAGAACGGCGTGATCCACTACAGCGATCAGCCGCACCCGAACGCCCAGAAGCTGCAGGTGGAGGGTGTCCAGACCTACTCCTCGAGCGCCGCCGCGGTGCGCGCTCCCGCCGAGTCGGAGCAGAGCTCCGCGTCCCCCAATCCCTACAAGGGCTGCGCGATCGCGCAGCCGCTCGACCAGCAGAACCTGCCGAACGCCCAGTCGGTGTTCATCCGCGTGGCGGCCGATCCGATGCCGCGCGGGGGGGATCGCGTCTTCATCACGATGGACGGCCAGGGTGTGAACGGCGGGCAGCCGACGGGGCTCAGCTTCAACGTGACGCCGATCGATCGCGGCGCGCACAGCGTGCAGGCGCAGATCCGCGGCGCCGACGGCCAGGTGCTGTGCCAGACGCCGAGCGTGACGTTCTACGTGCAGCAGCCGAATCTCCTCAGCCCGGGGTTCCAGGGGCAGCCGCAGCCCACCACCTCGCCGCGCCCGCGCTGACGGCGCGCGGTGCGCCAACGCGGCCGCGCCATGGCCGCTGAGTACCGCGCTCCCTCGGTGCTCTCGCACTTCGATCCGGCGGAGCTGCTGGATGCGCTCTCGACCGGGATCCTGATGCTCGATGCGCAGCTGTGCCCGGTCTACGCCAACGTGGCCGCGCAGGACCTGCTCGCCTTCAGCCTCAACATGAGCCGCGGCCGCCCCTTCGGGCATTTTCTCCACGACGCGGGCGCGCTCAACGGGATCCTCAAGCGCGCGCTCGAGACCGGCGAGGGCATCGCGGACCGCGAGCTGCAATTGAAGCCCGCCGGCTCGCCGCGCGAGCCGCGCACGCTCGACGTCACGGTGACGCCGCTCCCCGGGCTCACGGGGACGCACCTGCTGATCGAGCTCGCCGACACCACGCAGCGCCAGCGCATCTCGCGCGACAACGATCTGCTCGCGCGCCTCGACGGCAGCCGCCTCATGATCCGCCAGCTCGCTCACGAGATAAAAAACCCCTTGGGGGGTTTGCGCGGCGCTGCGCAGCTCCTCGAGCGGGAGCTCCCGGCGCCCTCCTTACGCGAGTACACCCAGGTCATCATCGGCGAGGCCGACCGCCTCACCGCGCTGGTCGAGTCGATCGCGGGTCCGAGCCGCCCGCCCAGCAAGACGCTGATGAACGTGCACGAGATCTGCGAGCACGTGTATCACCTGCTGCGCGCCGAGGCGCGCACCGGGGTGCTGGTCGAGCGCGACTACGACCCGAGCCTGCCGAACGCCATGCTCGATCGCCATCAGCTGATCCAGGCGCTGCTCAACGTCGGGCGCAACGCGCTGCAGGCGCTCTCGTCGCAGGGCGATACCGGCCACGTGGTGCTGCGCACCCGCGCGCGCTCGAACGTGAGCATCGGCCCGGTGCGCCACCGCCTGGTCGCGGCCGTGCAGGTCGAGGACTCCGGTCCCGGCGTCCCGGAGCATCTGCGCTCCTCGATCTTCTATCCGCTCGTCACCGGGCGCGCGAACGGCACGGGCTTAGGACTCGCCGTGGCGCAGGAGCTGGTGACGCGCAACGGCGGCATCATCGAGTTCGAGAGCGAGCCGGGGCGCACCGTGTTCACGCTGCTGCTGCCGCTCGGAGAGGAATCATGAACAGCGAATCACCGCGCGTGTGGCTGGTTGATGACGACGCCTCGATCCGCTGGGTGCTGGAGCGGGCGCTCAAGCACGGCGGCATGAGCGCCCGGGTGTTCGATGCGGCGGAGCCGGCGCTCGAGGCGCTGCGGCGCGAGTCGCCCGACGTGCTGATCACCGACATCCGTATGCCGGGCGCCTCGGGGCTCGAGCTCCTCAAGCGCATCCGCGACGCGCGCCCGGCGCTGCCGGTGATCGTGATGACCGCGCATTCGGACCTGGGGAGCGCGGTGTCGGCTTACGAGGGCGGCGCGTTCGAATACCTGCCGAAGCCCTTCGACATCGATCAGGCGGTGGCGCTCGCGCGCCGCGCGGCCCACGCCGGCATGCAGGGGAGCGGGGAGGCGGGCGGCACGCCGCGCATCCCCGAGCTCCTCGGACGCGCGCCGGCCATGCAGCAGGTGTTCCGCGCCATCGGGCGGCTGGCGCGCTCCTCCATGACGGTGCTGGTGACGGGCGAGTCCGGCACCGGCAAGGAGCTCGTGGCGCGTGCGCTGCACGATCACAGCCCGCGCGCCGGCAAGCCCTTCATCGCGCTCAACACCTCGGCGATCCCGGCCGACCTCCTCGAGTCCGAGCTCTTCGGCCACGAGCGCGGCGCCTTCACCGGCGCCGACTCACTGCGACGCGGGCGCTTCGAGCAGGCCGACGGCGGCACGCTGTTTCTCGACGAGATCGGCGACATGTCGATGCCGCTGCAGACACGCCTGCTGCGCGTGCTCGCCGAGGGCGAGTTCTATCGCGTCGGCGGCCAGACCGCGGTGCGCGTCGACGTGCGCGTCATCGCCGCGACGCACCAGGACCTGCGCGAGCGCGTCACGCGGAGCCTCTTCCGTGAGGACCTCTACCATCGGCTCAACGTGATCCGCATCGGGCTGCCGCCGCTGCGCGCGCGCGCCGGCGACATCCCGGACCTGCTCGCGCACTACCTCGAGGTCGCCGCGCACGAGCTCGGTGTGGAGCCCAAGGCGCTCGCACCCGAGGCGCTCGCGCTCCTCAGCGCCTACGACTGGCCGGGCAACGTGCGTGAGCTCGTGAACCTGTGCCGGCGGCTGTCGGTGCTCGCGCCCGGGCGCGAGGTGCGCCTCGAGGACCTGCCGGCGGAGCTCGTGAGCGCAGCCTCCGCGGGACCGAAGGATGCGGACTGGGCGGCTCAGCTCGCCAGCTGGGCCGAGCGCGCCTCCTTGAGCGCGACGCAGCCGCTGCTCGATGCCGCGCAACCGCAGTTCGAGCGCGTGCTGATCCGCGCCGCGCTCAAGCGCACGCACGGACACCGCCAGGAGGCGGCCAAGCTCCTCGGCTGGGGACGCAACACGCTGACGCGCAAGCTCAAGGAGCTCGGCATGAACGGCACGGAGAGCGGCACGCAGTAGGGGCTCAGCCGTGCCGGGTCGCTTCTGGCAGATCGGGTTCCTGGGCAATACGCTCGGCGACTGGACGATCGCGCTCGCGGTCCTCCTCATCACCCTGACGGTGCTGCCGGTCGCGAAGCGGCTGATCGCCGCCCAGCGCCGGCGGCTCCTCGCGCGCGCGCCGCTCAAGGTCCATCCGGCCATCGATCTCGCCGCGCTCCTCGCCGGGCGCACCCATCGCCTCTTCCTGTGGGGAGCGGCCGTGTGGCTCGCCTCGCGCGACCTCACTTTCCCCCCGCGGCTCGAGCGCTGGCTGACGGTGGCGCTGGTGCTGCTGCTGTGGATGCAGATCGCGCTCTGGGCGATGGCGGCGGTGCGCTTCGCGATCGATGTGCGCCGGCAGCGCTCGACCGGGCCCGACACGCTGCTGCAGAGCTCGATGGAGGTGATCCTGTTCGCCGCGGGGCTCGTCATCTGGGGAGTCGCGGCGCTGCTCGCGCTCGACAACCTCGGCATCGAGATCCGGCCGCTGCTCGCGGGCCTGGGCATCGGCGGGATCGCCCTCGCCCTCGCCGTGCAGACGGTGCTCGCCGATCTCCTCGCCTCGCTCTCGATCGCGCTCGATAAGCCCTTCGGCCTCGGCGACTTCCTCATCGTGGATGATTGCCAGGGGACGGTCGAGCACATCGGTGTCAAGAGCACACGGCTGCGCAGCATCAACGGCGAGCAGATCATCATGGCGAACGGCGATCTGCTCAAGGCGCGCGTGCGCAACTACGGGCGGCTGCGCGAGCGGCGCGCCCTGTGCGTGCTGCCGGTGCACTACGAGACGCCGGTGGCGACGCTCGCCGCGGTGCCGCGCGCGGTGCGCGAGATCATAGAGGCGACGCCCGACGTGCGCTTCGACCGCTGCCACCTGCTGCGCTGTACGGAGACGGCGCTCGAGTTCGAGGCCGTCTTCTTCGTCACGCGGCCCGAGTACAAGGCCTACGCCGATGCGCAGCAGACCATCAACTTACGGATTCTGGAGCGCTTCCGCACGATGGAGGTGAGCTTCATCGCCACCGCGCCGACGCCCGTGCGGCTGCACCCGCCGCTCACGCCCGTGGCGGATGCGGGCGGCCAGCAGCGCCTGCTGTAGGGGCGTGTGCGCTCCTAAGGCCCGGCGAGCAGCTCGCGCAGCAGCTCGGCAAATTCGCCGTAAGGCAGTGCCCCCTCGACCCGCACGCCGGTGAGCTCGCCGTGCGCGGCGCGGCCGACGATGAAGCCGGGCGTGCCGTCGATGCCGGCGGCGTCGGCCTCCGCGACGTGCGCCGCGATCACCGCGGAGTACTTGTGGCGGGCGAGGCACTCGTCGAAGCGCGTCATGTCGAGCCCGACGGCGCGCGCCCGCCGCCCGATCCCGCCGCTCTCCAGATCCGCAGCGCCGCCGAGGAGCGCGGCGTGCATCTCCCAGAATTTGCCCTGCTCCGCGGCGCAATGCGCGGCCTCGGCGGCCGGCGCGGCCGCGGCGTGAATTTCGAGCGGCAGGTCGCGCGCGATGTAGCGCAGCCTTCCGGTATCGATGTAATCGCGCTTGAGCCTCGGCCACACCTCGGCCTGAAACCGCCGGCAGTAGGGGCACTGGTAGTCGGTGAACTCGATCATGGTGAGGGGCGCCGTGGCACGGCCGAGCGCGAGCTCGCCCGGCGGCAGCGCGAGCCGCACGACATCGGGCGGGAGCTCGCGCGCGGCGGGGGCGGCGTCGCCGGCGAGCGTGGAACCCGCGAAGGCGACGGTGAGCGCGAGCAGCGCCGTCGTGGCAAAGGCGCTAATGCCGCTCTTCCTGCGGCTTCTCGTCGCGCTGCACGGGGTGCTGCGGATGGTAGGCCTCGCCGACCGGTTTCGCGGCGGTCACACCGGGCTCGCGGAAGGCGCTCGGGCGCGGCGTGCCGGCGATCGGCGGGCGGCCCTGGTTGCGCGCCGCATTCTGCAGCGGCTCCGAGCGCGCATCGGCATGGTGCTGCTGCTGAACCGGCGTCGGCTTGAAGCGCGGCTCAGCCGCCTGCGCCGTCTCGGTCGGCGTCGGTGCGGCGCGCGTGCCGGCGCCGCCCACATAGCTCGTGCGGGTGTTGTTCACCGTAGCGTTATTGACCACCGTCTCGCGGTAGACGTTATGAACGGTGGTCACGTTCACGTTGGTGACCGTGGTGTTGTACTGGAAGTGGTTGTTCACCCAGCGGCCACCGTGGTAGCCGTCGCCGTCATAGCCGTGGCCGTAGTCGATGCCGCCGTAGTAGCCGACGTGCGGCCCCCAGTGTCCCGGGTGAAAGACGTACACCGCGCCGGAGAGGGCCCAGTAGCCGGGAGTCCACAGGAATCCCACCTGCGGCGGTGCGACCCAGGTGCCCGGAACCCAGAAGTAGCCCTCCGGTCCCCAGCGCCACACACCGGGAGTCCAGAGGTAGCCCTCCACCGGGCACGGCGGCTGCTCGTAGACCGGCATCGGCGGTGGCGGCTCGCTCGCCTGCTCCTCGGTCTCATCCGTCGCGGGGACGGGGGCCGCGGACGTGTCCACGGGCGCGGGCGCATAGGGCGACTCCACCACGCAGCCCGCGAGCGCCAGCGCGAGAGCCCACGCGAGGCTCTGCAACGGAAGTGTTCTGGTCATGACTCACTCCTCGCGGAACTGAAACCTGAACGATCGCGCGCCGCGCGTCCGTCAGCCCGAGCAGGCGCAGTCCTCAATGTCGCGGCCCGTGCGCAGCGTGCCGACCAGCTGCGTCACGTTCTTCAGTCCCTGAGCGCGCAGGTACTCCGCGATGCCGTCGTTGATACGGCGGCACACCAGCGGGTCGTAGAAGAGCGCCGTGCCGACGCCGACCGCGCTCGCGCCGGCGATGAGGAACTCGATGGCATCCGTCGCGCTCACGATGCCGCCCTGGCCGATGATCGGCACCTTGTGCGGGCCCGCCACCTCGTAGACCTGATGGACCTTGAGCAGCGCGATCGGCTTGATGGCCGGCCCCGAGAGCCCGCCCTGCACGTTGCCGATCACCGGGCGGCGCGTCGAGACGTCGATCGCCATGCCCATCACGGTGTTGATCACCGCGAGCGCGTCCGTGCCCGCCTCGATGCAGCGGCGCGCGTTCTCGCGGATGTCGGTCTGGTTGGGCGAGAGCTTGGTGATGAGGGGCTTCCTGGTCGCGCGGCGGCAGGCGGCCACCACCTGGGCCGACATCTCCGGGTAGTTGCCGAAGGCGACGCCACCCTCCCGGACGTTCGGACAGGAGATGTTGATCTCCATGGCGTCGATCGGCGACTGATCGAAGCGACGCGTCACCTCGACGTACTCCTCGATCGTCGAGCCGCACACGTTGGCGATAAAGCGCGTCTCGCTGAAGTCGAGCTGCGGCAGCACCGTGCCGACCACGTGCTCGACGCCCGGGTTCTGCAGCCCGATGGCGTTCAGCATGCCGGCCGGCGTCTCGTAGATGCGGTGCGGGGGATTGCCGAGGCGGGGCTTGCCGGTCGTGCCCTTGAGCACGACGGCGCCGGCGTCGCGGTTCGAGAACCCCTCGACCCGCGTGTACTCCTCGCCGAAGCCGACGCAGCCCGAGAGCAGCACGATCGGGGAGGCGAAGTCGAGGCCGCAGAACGAGAGGCGCAGCGCGGCGGCAGCAGCGGCCGCGTCCGGGCGGGCCGGCGCCCCGGCTGCTTCTGGTGTCGCGCTCGGCATGACGCGCATTATCGCACAGCCCCGCCGGCGCCCTCGCGAGATGCGCATGTTCCACGTCGTGCTGTTTCAGCCGCAGATCCCGCCCAACACCGGCAACGTCATCCGCCTGTGCGCGAACACGGGCGCGACGCTGCACCTCGTGCGGCCGCTCGGATTCGAGCTCACCCGCAAGGCGGTCCGCCGCGCGGGCCTCGACTACGAGGAGCTCGCCGAGGTGCGCGTGCACCAGGGCCTCGCCGCCTGTCTCGGGGCCTTGGGCGCCGCGCGTCTCTTCAGCGTCGAGACCGGCGGTGCGCGGCCCTACAGCGAGGCGGCCTTCGGCGCGGGCGATGCCCTCGTCTTCGGTCCCGAGACCCGTGGCCTTCCGGCCCGGGTGCTCTCGCTCGTGCCGCGCGAGCGGCAGCTCGCGATCCCGATGCGGGCGCACAACCGCAGCTTGAATCTCTCGAACGCGGTGGCGCTGGTCGTGTACGAGGCCTGGCGTCAGAATGGCTTCGCCGGGGCGGGCGCCAGCGCCGGGGGATGAGGGCAAGAGGCGAGGGTTAATGAGGTGAGGGCAAGAGGTGACCATGGCTGAGAGCGTGCTGCTCGTCGACTACGAGAACATCGGCAAGATCGATCTCGCCGCGATCCCCGACGGGGTGCGCGTGCCGTTTTTCTTCGGCGCTTCGCAGCGCACGGTACCGACCGAATTCCTGAAGGCGGCGCTGCGGCTCGGCGAGCGTTTCGTGCCGATCGACATCGAGGGCCAGGGCAAGAACGCGCTCGACTTCCACATCGCCTTCTATCTCGGCGAGTACCTCGCGCGCTCGCCGGAGACGGCCTGCGTCATCCTCTCGAAGGACAAGGGCTTCGATCCCCTGGTCCGCCACCTCACCCGCCGCGGCTTCGCGGTGCGCCGCGCCAACTCCATGGCCGAGGCGCTCGGCTCGGCCGAACCCGCTGTGGCGCTCCGCGGCTCCGGGGCTACCCGTTCCGGCCGGCGTCGCAGCGGGCGCACGGCTGCGCGCCGCGAGAGCCCGCCGCGCGAGGGCGGATCGCTCAAGGACGACGCCCTGCACCTGCTCGCGGGCACGCAGAAGCTGCGCCGTCCACGCAGGCGCAAAGGCCTCATTGCCGTGCTGCACTCGCACTTCTCGCAGAAGGTCCCCGAGAGCGAGCTGCAGCGCCTGGTCGATGAGCTGATCGCCGCGGGCAACTTAAGCGAAGCGAACGGCGCGATCACGTATCACTTGTGATCGTGACCGACTGAGCAGGGCCGGAAACATCCTGCACTCTTCGGCGGAGGGTGCGGAGAGCTGGGGCGAGCGGAGGGAGAGCAGCTGCTTGCCCACATCACCTGTCGGGCACCGCGGTGGCCGCGGATGGGGACTACTCGTCAGCGCGCCGGCGGGGCGCCGTTTCGATCCAGAGGGCTGCGCACGCCCTTGGCGCCCTTTGCCATGACGTGCGTGTAGATCATGGTGGTTTTCAGGTCCGAGTGGCCGAGCAGCTCCTGTACCGTGCGGATGTCGTAGCCGTCCTCCAGCAGGTGCGTGGCGAAACAGTGACGCAACGTGTGACAGCTCGCCGGCTGAGTGAGGCCAGATTTGTACACCGCGGCCTGCACCGCGCGCTGGATGACCTTCTCGTGCAGGTGATGCCGCACCAGCTGCCCGCTGTACGGATCGCGGCACAGCGTGGCGGCCGGAAACAGGTACTGCCAGCCCCAGCGGATGGCAGCATCGGGGAACTTGCGGCCCAGCGCCCTGGGCAGGCTGACGCCGGGGCGCTGAGCCCGGCGCTCCTCCTCGTACCAGGCGCGCAGGCGCGCAAGGTGCGCACGCACCTGTGTCTCGAGCGCGGCGGGCAGCATGGTAACCCTGTCCTTGCCGCCCTTGGCTTCGCGCACGATCAACTCGCCACGCTCGAGTGCCAGGTCCTTGACCCGAAGCCGCAAGCCCTCGGTGAGACGCAGGCCGCTACCGTAGAGCAGGCTCGCGACGAGCCAGGGCGTTCCGGACAGCTGTGTCAAAAGTGCCGCCACCTCCGGGCGACTCAATACCACCGGGAGGCGCTTGGGCCGGGCCGCGCGCGTGACGTTATCGAGCCACGGCAGCTCTATCTCGAGCACGTGGCGGTAGAGAAAGAGTAGCGCCTGCAGCGCCTGGCTCTGGGTCGCCGCACTCACCTTGCGGTGCACGGCCAGATGCGTCAAGAATTCCTCGACCTCGGGTGCGCCGAGGTCGCGCGGGTGCGCTCCCTTATGAAACTCCAGATAACGTTGCAGCCATTGCAGATATGCCTGTTCCGTGCGCAGCGCGAGGTGCCGAGTTCGCATGCGTTCGCGGGTAAGCGCAAACAGGTCGGTGTGGCGTTCCATGGGTTTCCATCCTCGTACCATGCGCCAACGCGGCAGACGCGCCAGACATGTAAGCTGGACGGGTCAGATGTGTCGAGAGGAAATATCCGACGCGTTTGGCGCAATTCTTCGCCCCGCTTGGGTCATATAAATGATGCGAGGACGGAGTCCGAGGCGGAGGGAATATCAGCTGTGTTTTCAGAGACCCAGTCGTCGTATGTCGTCTAAAAGTAGTTAGGAGTCACTGGGGATGAGCGCCGCAGTTCTCCTTAGCGCAGCACTAGCCCTGGTGCTGATGGACGTGGTCGCGAGCTCCCGCCTCGTTCGTTCCGAGGCTATTACGCGTGGACAGAAAGTCGCGTGGCTCTGCTTCGTTTGGTTGGTGCCGCTCGTGGGCGCGCTCTTTGGACTTCAGGTCTCTTCTGACTCT
>JASHQW010000287.1 GCA_030038875.1 Gammaproteobacteria bacterium
GCACTTGCGGCGCGCGCGCGCGGCCGGGCAGCCGCGGGCCGCCGGCGCATCAGCCGTCCAGATCGCGGGGTGCGGCGACCAGCTCGTGCGAGCCGTCGCCGCCGGCGGAGAGCTCGTCATCCTCGGCGCCGTCATCGCTCTCCGCGGTGTCGGCGCCCGTGGCAGCGCCGCCGGCAGCGGCGCCCGGCGGCTCCTCACCCGCGAGCGCAAGCTGCAGGTTGATGTCGCCCAGCGCCTTGAGCTCGGCGAGCGGCGGCAGCTCGTCGAGACTCTTCAAGCCGAAGTAGTCGAGGAACTCGCGCGTCGTGCCGAGCAGCTCCGGGTGTCCCGGCACGTCGCGATGCCCGACTACCCGCACCCAACCCCGCTCGATCATGGTGCGGATGATGTTGGGATTGACCGCGACGCCGCGCACCGCCTCGATCTCCGCGCGCGTGATCGGCTGGCGGTAGGCGATCAGCGCGAGCGTCTCGAGGAGCGCGCGCGAGTAGCGCACGGCGCGCTCCGGCCACAAGCGCGAGATCTCCGCGGCCAGCTCGCGCCGCACCTGGATGCGGTAGCCGCCGGCGGTGTGCTTGAGCTCGATGCCGCGGCCGGCGTACTCCGCGGCGAGCGCCTCGAGCGCCGCCTGCAGCTGCTGCGTGCTCGGGCGCCCGCCCTCGGCGAAGAGCCGGGCGAGCTCGGCGACGGGCAGCGGCTGGCCGGCGGCCAGCAGCGCGGCCTCGACCACGTTGCGCAGGTAGTTCTCGCTCATGTGGGATCCTCGGGCGCGGCATCGCCGGCAGCGTTATCGGCCACCAGGTGCAGGGTGCGTCCTGCCGGCGCGGCGCGCACGTGCAGCGGCGCGTAGGCCTCGGCTTGCACGATGTCGATGAGGCCCTCGCGCATCAGCTCGAGTATCGCCACGAACGTGACCGTCACACCCATGCGCCCCTCCTCGGGACGGAACAGCCGCGTGAATTCGACGAAGCCCGCGGTGCCCAGCAGGGCGAGAATGTCGCTCATGCGCTCGCCCACCGAGAGCCGCTCGCGCGCGATGTGGTGGTGCGCGAACATCTCGGCGCGCGCCACCACCTCCTTGAACGCCACCAGCATCTCCTGCAGCGTGATCTGCGGCAGCGCCCGCGTCACGCGCCGCTCCTTGAGCTCGACCACCGTCGGCCACACGTCGCGCTCGAGCCGCGCGAGGCCGTCGAGCTCCTGCGCGGCGCGCTTGAAGCGCTCGTATTCCTGCAGGCGCCGCACCAGCTCCGCGCGCGGATCCTCGCCCTCCTCGGGGCCGCCCGGCGGTCGCGGCAGGAGCATGCGCGACTTGATCTCGGCGAGCGTCGCGGCCATCACCAGGTACTCGCCGGCGAGCTCGAGCTGCAGGTCCTGCATCAGCTCGATGTACTGCATGTACTGGCGGGTGATCTCGGCGAGGGGGATGTCGAGGATGTCGAGGTTCTGACGGCGGATGAGATAGAGCAGCAGGTCGAGCGGCCCCTCGAAGGCTTCGAGGAACACCTCGAGCGCCTGCGG
Organism: Gammaproteobacteria bacterium; assembly: GCA_030038875.1. Taxonomy (GTDB): domain Bacteria; phylum Pseudomonadota; class Gammaproteobacteria; order Steroidobacterales; family Steroidobacteraceae; genus 13-2-20CM-66-19. The sequence continues at coordinate 1,522 of JASHQW010000287.1, forward strand.
CGGGATGTACAGGTCGCGCGGCAGCTGCGAGATCGGCTCGCCGTTCACCACCGCGAACGGCATCTCGACCTGCTCGGGCGCGCCTTCCGGCGGCGCCGCCGGCGCCGGGGCGTTGGAGACGACGACCGTGAGGGTGGGTTTCACGTCAGTCGGGACGCAGGTGCATGGCGCGGCGGACCTCATCGAGCGTCTCGCGTGCGGCGGCGCGCGCCTTGTCGGCGCCCTCCGCGACGATGCTGCGCACCAGCTCGGGATTGTCCTCGAATTCCTGCGCGCGCCGGCGCATGCCGCCGATCTCCTCGACGATCTTATCGATGACCGGCTGCTTGCATTCCAGGCAGCCGATGCCCGCGCTGCGGCAGCCTTCGCTGGCCCACTTGCGCGTGGCCTCGTCGGAATAGATCTTGTGCAGATCCCACACCGGGCACTTGTCGGGGTCGCCCGGATCGGTGCGCCGCACGCGCGCCGGATCGGTCTTCATGGCCTTGAGCTTCTGCACCACCGTGTCGGGATCCTCCCGGAGCCCGATGGTGTTGCCGTAGGACTTGGACATCTTGCGGCCGTCGAGGCCGGGCACTTTCGGCGTTGCGGTCAAGAGCACCTCGGGCTCGGGCAGGATGGTGACGCCGGTGCCGTGCAGGTAGCCGAGCAGCCGCTCGCGGTCGGCGACCGTGATGCGGTTGTTGCCGTGGACCAGGGCGCGGGCGCGCTCGAGCGCCTCGGCGTCGCCGCTCTCCTGGAACTTGCGCCTCAACGCGCGGTAATTCTGGGCATTGCGCGAGCCGAGGCTCTTCACGGCCTTCTCCGCCTTGGCCTCGAAGTCCGTCTCGCGCCCGTAGAGGTGGTTGAAGCGCCGCGCGGTCTCACGCGTCAGCTCGACGTGCGCCACCTGATCCTCGCCCACCGGCACGTAGGCCGCCCGGTACACCAGGATGTCCGCCGCCTGCAGCAGCGGGTAGCCGAGGAACCCGTAGGTGGCGAGATCCTTCTCCTTCAGCTGCTCCTGCTGATCCTTGTAGCTCGGCACGCGCTCGAGCCACGGCAGCGGCATGATCATGGAGAGCAGCAGATGGAGCTCGGCGTGCTCGGCCACGTGCGACTGGATGAAGAGCGTCGCGACGCCTGGATTCAAGCCGGCCGCCAGCCAGTCGATCAGCACCTCGTGCACGTGCTCCTGCAGCTGCGAGGTCTCGTCGTAGCCGGTCGTGAGCATGTGCCAGTCGGCGACGAAGAAGAAGCACTCGTACTGGTACTGAAGCTCGACCCAGTTGC
>JASHQW010000288.1 GCA_030038875.1 Gammaproteobacteria bacterium
CCCGGGAGTCCCGGTAGCGAGGCGGACAGCGCGCGGTGGATGTGCCGAGGTGGCCACTGCCCTGCGATGTGGGGGTGCTTAAGCCGAATTCCAGCCGGCGGCGCGCCGGCACAGAGCCTCCACCCAACCCTCGCAGAGCGCCACCGCCTCCCGCGGACGGAACTTGCCCGGCTCGAGGCACCACTCGAGCCACAGCCCGTCGAGCAGCGCCGTGAGGCCGATCGCGGCGAGCCGCAGATTCACGCCGCCGCCCTTGCCGCGTCGTCGGCCACTCTCGGCGCCCTTGTCGAGAAGGTCGGCGAGCAGGCCGCGCACCAGCCGTACGTAGTCGGTGTAGGTCTCGCTCTGCACGCGCTGGATCGGGCGCGAATGCCGGTACAGGCCCCAGAACACCACCCACACTGCGAGCACGTCGGCATCGAGATTGGGCGGCGAGAAGGAGGCTTCGAGGAAGGCGCGCAGCCGCGCGGCCGGCGATGCCGCGCGCGCCGCGGCCGCCTTGAGGCCGTCCACCAGCTCGCGGTTGAAATGACTGAAGGCCGCCGCGACCAACTCGTCCTTGTTGGGAAAGTGGTGATTGATGAGCCCGACCGAGACTCCGGCCTGGGCGCTGATGGTGCGGATCGAGAGGCCGTCGTGCCCGTAACGCTTCAGGCACTCGATGGTGGCGGCGATCAGCGCCGCGCGCCGCTGCTCCGGCAGCTGGCGCCGGAAGCGCGGCCGGCGCGCCTCGCCCGGGTTCGGCGCCGCCGGCACGGCGCGCGTGCGCGGCCCCTTCACTTGACGCGCCGCAGCCGCCCGCGGCGGAAGTCGGCGAGGATCTCGCGCGCCGCGTTGTGGCCCGGGGCACCCGTGACGCCGCTGCCCGGGTGAGTGCCGGCGCCGCACATATAGAGCCCCGCGAGCGGCCCGCGGTAGTTGCCGTAGCCGAGCATGGGGCGCGCCGAGAACAGCTGATCGAGGCTCATCACCCCGTGCGAGATGTCGCCGCCCACGAGCCCGAAGGTCCGCTCCAGATCGAGCGGGCTCATGATCTGGCGTCCGAGCACGGCGGCTTTGAAGTTCGGGGCGAAGGCATTCACGGTGTCGATCATGAGATCCGCGACCGCCTCGCGGTGCGCGTCCCAGGAGGCGCCGTTCGGCAGCTGCGGCGCGACATGTTGGCAGAAAAGGCTCGCCACGTGCTGACCCTTAGGGGCGAGGCTGTCATCGAGCGTCGAGGGGATGACGAGCTCGACGATCGGCTGGCGCGACCACCCCAGAGCGCGCGCATCGAAATAGGCGCGCTCCATGTAGGCGAGCGTCGGCGCGAGGATGATGCCGGCGGTGTGATGGTCGGCGGGCTGCCTGCCGGGCAGACAGGCGAAATCGGGGAGCTCGGCGAGCGCCACGTTCATGCGGAACGTGCCCGAGCCGCAGCGGTAGTGGTCGATGCCCTCGCGGAACTCGGGAGGGAGCGAGCGCGGCTCGAGCATCTCGAGATAAAGGAGCTTAGGGTTCAGGTTGGAGATGACGGCCGCGGCGCGCAGCGTCTCGCCCGACTCGGTGACGACCCCGACCGCACGCTCGCCCTCGACCAGCACGCGGCGCACCGCCGTGTGGGTGCGGATCAGCGCCCCGCGCGCCGTGGCCGCTTGCGCCATCGCCTCCGTGATGGCGCCCATACCGCCGAGCGCGTGGCCCCAGACGCCCTTCTTGCCGTTCACCTCGCCGAACACGTGATGCAGCAACACGTAGGCCGAACCGCCCGAGTAGGGGCTCGCATAATTGCCGACGATGCCGTCGAAGCCGAACACCGCCTTGATCGGGTCGCTCTCGAACCAGCGATCGAGATAGTCGCCGGCGGACATGGCGAACAGCGATAGCAGCTCGCGCTTGAGACTCATGTCGAGCCGGCGCAGCCGCCCGCCGACGCGCGCGGCGCGCAGGAGCTCCGGCAGTGCCGTGCGCCAGCTGCCCTCCACCGCATTGGGCGGTGTCACCAGCACCAGGTCGCGCAGCACGTCGGCAATTCTCTCGAGTCGCTCGCCGTACTCGGGAATGCGCGCGGCGTCGCGTGCCGAGAAGCGCCCTACCTCGGCCTGCGTGCGCCCCTCGCCGGTGAGGAGGTAGCGCCCGTCGGCGGTGGGCAGGAAGTTGGCAGCGCGCCGCTCCACGACCCGCAGACCGTAGCGGGGCAGCTCGAGGTCGCGGATGACCTTGGGATTCAAGAGCGAGACGGTGTAGGCGGCGACCGAGTTGCGGAATCCCGGGTGAAATTCCTCGGTGACGGCGGCGCCGCCCACCAGCGCGCGCCGCTCGAGCACGGTCACCCTGAGTCCGGCGGCCGCGAGGTACGCGGCGCAGGTGAGGCCGTTGTGTCCTGCGCCGATGATCAGCGCGTCGCTGCACTCGCCGCCCGCGGTGCGCGCGTCAGCCCGAGAGCTCATTGTTGAACGATCGTACAACAGCAGCGAGCAGGGCCGCAACCGCGCTCCGTTTATGATAGAAGATCCGCCGCGGGCGCGCCGCCCGCAACATGCCCGGGGGCCGGATGGATATCGCGCATGTGGTCCAGTCGTCCGTCGCGCCGGTGTTCCTGCTCACCGGCGTCGCCGCCACGCTCGGCGTGCTCACCAATCGCCTCGCGCGGGCGGTCGACCGCGCGCGCGCGCTCGAGGAGCGGCTCGACAGCCAGCCGACGCGCCGCGGGGTGCTGCTCGCTGACCTCCGCACCCTCGAGCGCCGTGCCCGCTACCTGAACGCTGCGATCTCCATGTGCGCCGTTGCGGCATTGCTCGTGGCGCTCGTGGTGGTCTCGCTCTTTGCGGACGCCTTCCTGGGCCTCGAGCTCGCCAAAGCGGTCGCGGCGCTCTTCACCGGCGCGATGCTGTGCCTGGCCGTCGCCTATATCGCCTTCTTCGTCGAGGTGCGGATCGCGGTGTCGACGCTGCGCATCGGCATGCCTAAAAAGTAGATAATCATAATACAATCAATAAGTTGTCTTTGAAATCGACACCTGTTTCGGCGTTCTGCTACCCTGCGCACCCTTTTTTCGATGCCGCGCACCGAAGTGCGAGCGGCGTTTCCTATGCACCGCCCGATCCGCAACATCGCCATCATCGCGCACGTCGACCACGGCAAGACGACGCTCGTCGACTGCCTGCTGAAGCAGTCGGGGACCTTCGCCGAGCACGAGCGCCTCGGCGAGCGCATCATGGATTCCAACGACCTCGAGCGCGAGCGCGGGATCACCATCCTCGCCAAGAACTGCGCCATCGAGTATGGCGGCACGCGCATCAACATCGTCGACACCCCCGGACACGCCGACTTCGGCGGCGAGGTCGAGCGGGTGCTGTCGATGGTGGACGGGGTGCTGCTGCTGGTCGATGCGGTCGAGGGACCGATGCCGCAGACGCGCTTCGTGACGCGCAAGGCGCTCGCGCAGGGCCTGAAGGCGATCGTGGTGGTCAACAAGATCGACCGCCCCGGAAGCCGACCGGCCTGGGTCATCGACCAGACCTTCGATCTGTTCGACAAGCTGGGCGCGAGCGATGCGCAGCTCGATTTCCCCGTGATCTATGCCTCGGCGCTGCAGGGCTGGGCGAGCACCGACTACACCGAGCGCCGCCCGGACATGGCGGCGCTCTTCGAGGCGATCCTCGCGCACGTGCCGCCGCCGGCCGCGCAGGAGGAGCTGCCGCTGCAGCTGCAGATCTCGACCCTCGATTACAACTCCTACGTGGGCCGCATCGGCATCGGCCGCATCCGCCGCGGCTCGGTGCGTCCCGGGCAGACGGTGGCGCTGCGCTACGGCAACGCGGACCGCGGCGAGGCGAAGATCGGCCAGGTGCTCACCTTCACCGGTCTCGAGCGGCTGCCGGTCGAGGAAGCGAGCGCCGGCGACATCGTCGCGGTCACCGGCATCGAGGCGGTCAACATCGGGCTCACGGTCTGCGACCGCGAGCACCCCGAGGGACTGCCGCCGATCGCGATCGACGAGCCGACGCTGCAGATGAATTTCCAGGTCAACAGCTCACCGCTCGCCGGGCGCGAGGGCAAGTTCGTCACCAGCCGCCAGCTGCGCGAGCGGCTGTACCGCGAGCTGCAGTCGAACGTCGCGCTGCGCGTCGAGGACACCGAGGAGCCCGACGTGCTGCGCGTATCGGGGCGCGGCGAGCTGCACCTCACCATCCTCATCGAGAATATGCGCCGCGAGGGCTATGAGCTCGCGGTCTCGCGCCCGCACGTGCTCACCAGGCTCGTCGACGGCGAGGCGCACGAGCCTTACGAGGCCCTCACGGTGGATATCGAGGAGGCGCACCAGGGAGCGGTCATGGAGGCGCTCGGTATCCGACGTGCCGAGCTCGGTGACATGAGCGTCGACGGCAACGGGCGCGTGCGGCTCGAGTACCGCGTGCCGGCGCGCGGACTCATCGGCTTCCAGGGTGAGTTCCTCACCCTGACGCGCGGCACCGGTCTCATGAGCCACATCTTCGACGGCTTCGCGCCCTTCAAGGGCGAGATTCCCGACCGTCACAACGGCGTGCTGGTGAGCAAC
>JASHQW010000289.1 GCA_030038875.1 Gammaproteobacteria bacterium
TCCGCCACGAGCCGCGTCGCGCGGTCGTGAATCGCGGCGAGCTGCTCCGGGATCGACATGCCGTCGGGGCCCGGCTGGCCGCCGCCGAGCTCGGTCAGTTGCCTGAGGCCCGCGACGCGGATCTCGAAGAACTCATCGAGATTGCTCGAGGAGATGCACAGGAACCGCAACCGCTCGAGGAGCGGCACCGACTCATCGAAGGCCTGATCGAGGACGCGCTGGTTGAACTCGAGGAACGACAGTTCCCGGTTGATGTAGTGCTGTGGTGCCTTGAGGTCCGGAGCGTCCATTGAACCGCTAAGGATACCAGCGGCGCACGACGCCTCTGTGAAGAAGCTTTTGGGGAGGGGGCTTGACGGTTAGCGGGAGACCAGCATCGGCCCTACCGCCAGGTCGAGGGAGGCCAGCAGCGGGTCGGTTCTCGCGTGGAAGTCGGCGCTATAAGTCGCGGCGATGGGGGCGGCGGCCGGGAGCACCACCGTCTGGGGGTTCTTGAAGACCCCGTTCACGCGGTATTCGTAGTGCAGGTGCGGCCCGGTCGCAAGTCCCGTCATCCCCACGTAGGCGATGACCGTCCCCTGGGTCACACGGGTGCCGGGCCGCATGCCATGGGCGAAGCGGGAGAGGTGCCCGTAGACGGTCGTGATGCTGTGGGTGTGCTCGATCTCGATCAGGTTGCCGTAGCCGCCCATCACCCCGGCGAAGCGGATGACCCCATCGCCCGCGGCGCGCACCGGCGTGCCGATCGGAGCGGCGTAGTCGACGCCCTTGTGGGCGCGGATGCGGTTCAAGATCGGGTGCATGCGCGCGCTGTTGAATCCGGAGCTCACGCGGCTGAACTCGAGCGGCGCGCGCAGGAACGCCTTGCGCATGCTGCGTCCGTCCGGCGTGTAGTAGCTGGTCACGCCGCTCGGATCGGTGTAGCGCACCGCGCGGTACTCGCGCCCCTGGTTGACGAAGGCGGCGGCGAGCACCGGCCCGTCCTTGAGGTAGCGTCCGTCGCGCCAGATCTCCTGGTAGGTGACGACGAACGAGTCCCCGGGCCGCACGTCCAGCACGAAGTCGATGTCCCAGCCGAAGATGTCGGCGAGCGCCACCGCGGTCTGATCGTTCGCTCCGGAGTCCTCGACCGCCTCGAAGAGCGAGCTGTAGATGCGCCCGCCGACGGTGCGCGTGCGGGTCTCGAGCGGGTTCGCGACGACGGTGGCCTTGAGGCCGTCGCCGGCGCGGGTGACGTCGAGCGTCTCGGCGTCGTTCAGCCGCCGCTGCAGGCCGATGAGCTCGCCGTCCTTGTGCGTGAAGTGGAGCGATTCGCCCGGGCGGAGGCTGTCGAGGCGGGCTTTGAGTCCCGGGAGGGCGCGCAGCGATGCCAGATCGGCGAGATTCAGCTTCAGGCGGCGGAAGATTCCGTCGAGCGTGTCGTTACGGCTCACGATGACATCGATCGAGGAGAGCGCGAGCTGCGCCCCATCGAAGCCGGGGGCGCCGGCGAGCCGCACCGCGGCGCCGGCCGCGCCCGCGGCAGGCCCGCCTGGGGCTCCGCTTGCGGTGCCCGAGGCCGCGCTGCCCGCCGTGTCGCCAGGAGCGGGGCTCGTCAGGGTGAAGGGGGTGTCGGCCGCAGGGTCCTTAAAAGGATTGAAGGCGGCGGAGTCCGGCGTGACTGCGGCAGCCGGCGGCTCGGCGCTCAGCGGCGCAGGCGCGCGAGTCAGTCCGCCGTTCCACACCGACCAGGCGACCACGGCGCAGGCGGCTGCCTGGAGGAGGAAAGCGAACGAGGTTCTGGGGAGACGGAAACGCACTGCCATCGACTAGACTTACGCGAATGTCTTGTAGGTAGTTCTAATGGGGGCGAACCGTACCGGGCTTAGGACCTCGGGTCAACGTATGTTAAGTGTGCAAGTTCAAACCTTAACGGGTCCATAACGGCTTCACGGGACTGAGGATGAATTTCGAGCGACAGATCGCAGAGCTCGTGCGTGGTGCGAGCGAGGTGCTGACGCTGCCTGAGCTGGAGAAGAAGCTCAGGCGCGGCACGCCGCTGCGCGTGAAGGCGGGCTTCGATCCGACGGCGCCGGACCTGCACCTCGGGCACACGGTGCTGCTCAACAAGATGCGCCAGTTCCAGCAATTCGGCCACGAGGTCACCTTTCTCATCGGCGACTTCACCGGAATGATCGGCGACCCGAGCGGACGCAACGTCACGCGCCCGGCCCTCACGCTCGCCGAGATCGAGGCCAACGCGCGCACTTACGAGGGCCAGGTCTTCAAGATTCTCGACCGCGAGCGCACTCTCATCGACTTCAACTCGCGCTGGCTGTCGCCGCTCACGGCGGCGGACGTGGTGCGGCTCGCCGCCCACTACACCGTGGCGCGCATGCTCGAGCGCGACGACTTCGCCAGGCGCTACAAAGCGGGCCAGCCGATCTCGATCCACGAGTTTCTCTACCCGCTGGCGCAGGGCTACGACTCGGTCGCGATGCGCGCCGACGTCGAGCTCGGCGGCACCGATCAGAAGTTCAATCTCCTGGTCGGGCGCTCGCTGCAGGAGGACTACGGCCAGGAGCGGCAGGTGGTGATGACGATGCCGCTGCTCGAGGGGACCGACGGCGTCAACAAGATGTCGAAGTCGCTCGGCAACTACATCGGCATCACCGAGGACCCCGACAGCATGTTCGGCAAGGTCATGTCGATCTCCGACACGCTCATGTGGCGCTACTACGAGCTGCTCTCGTTCCGTCCGCTCGCCGACCTCGCGCTTCTCAGGCGCGCGGCCGAGGAAGGCCGCAACCCGCGCGACATCAAGCTCGAGCTCGCCCACGAGATCGTTGCGCGCTTCCACGGCGCGGCGGCCGCGCAGCGCGCGCAGAAGAATTTCATATCGCGCGTGAGCGAGAAGGCGGTGCCGCAGGATCTCGCGGTGAAGGTGCTTGCGGTCGATGGGACGGGGCTGCGCATCGCGAACCTCCTGAAGGAGGTGGGACTGGCCGCGAGCACCTCGGAGGCGAACCGCAAGCTCGAGGAGGGGGCCGTCAAAATCGACGGCGCGCGGGTCAGCGATCGGGGACTGACGTTCAAGGCGGGCGCCGAGCACGTGTTTCAGGTCGGAGCCAAGCGCTTCGCCAGGGTCAGGCTCGAGCCGAAGGCATGATTAAAGAAGGCGCTGACCGCGCCGGGTGTGACGCCGGTCTCACGGATGGCGCCGGTAGCGACGGCTTAGGTCCCGCCCGGAGCGCTAATTCAGCGCCATCAGGCCGTTGAACGCAGCCCTTAAGCCCTCACCTTAGGGGTCTGCCCTCGCTTCCAGGCACCCTGCGGCCCTTCAACCGGGCCGGTTCCGGGTCCCGCCGGGGCCCCTCCCCCGGAAAAAGCGGGTCCGGGCAGATGACAGTGCGTTGACAAGGCCCTTTGGGGGGCTATACTGCGCGCCCCTCGCAGCCTCGGCCGGGAATGCGGCCTGGGCCGCGAGTCTGTGTGTCTTTACTTATTGGAGGGGGTCTAGCCGCTGGCTATACTGCCCGCCCTTTTTCCCGAAGCCCTCAGCGCTGTTCGGGTGCTCTTTAAAAGTTTGGCAGGTAATTTGTGTGGGGACTCGCGTCGATGTGCCTTTGGCGCAAGACCGAGTGACCAAAGATGTCCAGCAGTAGTTGGAGCCATTTTTGGATCCACTCTTTTGCTCGATGATTCTCAAAATCTTCAAGTGAAGAGTTTGATCCTGGCTCAGATTGAACGCTGGCGGCGTGCCTAACACATGCAAGTCGAGCGGTAACAGGCGTAGCAATACGTGCTGACGAGCGGCGAACGGGTGAGTAACGCTTCGGAATCTGCCCAATGGTGGGGAATAACCAGCCGAAAGGTTGGCTAATACCGCATGAGCCCTTCGGGGG
>JASHQW010000290.1 GCA_030038875.1 Gammaproteobacteria bacterium
GGCGTCGAGGCAGCCGCGCGCCGGCTCGCGCACCGTGAGCCACACGCCGAGGCCGACGAGTACGCCGGGGATGCCGAGCGCATAGAACACCGCCCGCCAGCCGTAGTCGTCGGCGATCGCACCGGCGACGTTGTAGCCGAGCCAGGCGCCGATCGGGGCGCCGAGCGAGAACACCGTGAGCGCCATGGCGCGGCGCGTCGCGGGGAAGTAGTCCGACAGCAGCGAGTTGGCCCCGGGAGTGCCGCCCGCCTCGCCGACCGTCACGCCGACGCGCGCCAGGAAGAACTGGAACGAGGTGCGTGCCAGCCCGCAGACCGCGGTCATCATCGACCACAGCACCAGGCACACGGCGACGATCTTGCGGCGGTTGTAGCGGTCGATGAGCCAGGAAAGCGGGAAGCCGAGGACGATGTAGAAGACGCCAAAGGCCATGCCGGTGAGCAGCGACACGCCGAGGTTGGTGAGGTGCAGGTCGTGCCGGATCGGATCGAGCACCGTCGAGACGACGTAACGGTCGGCGATGCTGAGCGTGTAGACCAGGCACATCATGATGAGCACGTACCAGCGCTCCATCAGGGACGCGGACTGCGGCTCCGCGAGCTTGAGGCCCGACGTATCCGCCGCGACGCTCGATGGCAGCTCGCTCATGGGGTCTCGCTGTGCATGGATCGTTGCGGCAGGTTACGCCTGCGGCGTGCGGCTGTCTTCCAGAATGAGGTCCGCCGCCTTCTCGGCCAGCATCATGACCGCCGCGTTGGTGTTGCCCGAGGTGACGTTCGGGAATGCCGAGGCATCGACGACCCGCAGGGCCGTGACGCCGCGCACGCGCAGGCGCGGGTCCAGCACCGAGGTGCGTGCGTCCGAGCCCATCGCGCACGTGCCGCAGGCGTGGAATACCGAGCCCGAGCGCCGGCGGAAATCCGCGAGTATCTGCGCGTCGGTCGTCAGCGTGTTCCCCGGCTCGCGCTCGGCCTCGATGAGGCCGGCGAGCGGCTCGGCCGCGGCGATCCGCCGCACGAGGCGCGAGCCTTCGAACACGTCCTGGATGTCCTCGGGCGCAGACAGGGCGTTCGGCTGGATCGCCGGACTCTTGAGCGGATCGAGCGAACGGATGTGGATGGTGCCGCGGCTCAGCGGGCGGCAGGTGTTGAATGACATGAGGAACCCGGGATAGGGATCCGGATTCATCAGACGCCGGGTCGAGCCGAGCGTCGTGGTGGAATAGCTCGCCGGATTGAAATAGATGTGCATGTTGGGCCGCGTCAGCCCGGCGCGGCTCCTCAGGAAGGCGCCCGCCTGATTGACGCTCATCGCGAGCGGCCCGCTGCGGCCGGCGAGCGCGTAGCGGAGCGCCGCGCGCACCTTGCCGAGGAACGGGGCGAGCTCGTTGTTGAGCGTGGGCACACGCGAGCGGTAGTAGTAGTTGACGGCGAGATGATCCTGCAGCCCGCGGCCCACCGCCGGCGAGTCGACGATCACCGGGATGCCGAAGCGCAGCAGCACCTGGGGATCGCCGATCCCGGAGAGCTCGAGGAGCTGCGGTGAGTTGATGGCGCCGCCCGCCAGGATCACCTCGCGCCGCGCCTTCACCACGCGCCTGCTGCCCGACTCGACGAGCTCCACGCCGGTCGCGCGCCGGCCCTCGACCAGCACGCGCGTCGCCTGGGCGCGCAGGCGGATCTCGAGATTCGCGCGGCGCCGCACGGGCTTGAGGTACGCATTGGAGGTCGACTCGCGCACGCCGTCCCGGATGGTCACTTCCCAGAGGCCCGACCCCTCGGACTGCGCGCCGTTGAAGTCGGGGGTGCGCGCGATACCTAAGCTGTCGCACGCCTTGAGAAAGGAGTGGCACAGGGGGTGCACGCGAGCCGATACGTCGCTCACGCCCACGGGTCCGCCGGCGCCGTGAAACTGCGGATCGCCGAAGGGATGGTCCTCGAGCTTCCTGAAGTAGGGGAGCAGCTCGCGGAACGACCAGCCGGGGTTGCCGGCCGCGGCCCAGTCGTCGAAGTCGCCCGGCTGCCCGCGCACGTACACCATGGCATTGATCGAGCTCGAGCCTCCGAGCACCTTGCCGCGCGGCCAGAACTGGCTGCGGTTGTCGAGCGTCGGGTCGGGCTCGGCCTGGTACATCCAGTTGAAACGCGGATCGTTGAAAGTGCGGCCGTAGCCGATCGGCACCTGGATCCAGGGCGAGCGGTCCGAGCCGCCCGCCTCGAGGAGCAGCAGCCGCTCGCCGCCGCTCGCGGTCAGGCGGTTGGCGAGCACACAGCCGGCGGTGCCGGCGCCGATCACGATGTAGTCATAGTCAGCCATCTGTGGTTAGCATCGTACGATGAAGCTCAGGGACATCAGAACCTTCGTCGCCGGCAACCCGCCGCCGCACTACGGCGGGCGCTATTTCGTGTTCGTGAAGCTCACGACCGACGGCAACGTGCATGGCGTCGGCGAGGCCTACTGCGTGCCGTTCCATCCGGAGGTCGTCACGCGCATGCTGGTCGACGTCTTCGACCGTTATCTGCGCGGCGAGGACCCGCACAACATCGAGAAGATCTGGCGGCGCGTCTATTCCTCCGGCTACACCCAGCACGCCGATCTCGCGCTCATGGGCGTCCTGTCCGCGCTCGAGATGGCCTGCTGGGACATCGTCGGCAAGGAGGCCGGACAGCCCGTCTACAATCTCCTCGGCGGCCGCGTGCACGAGCGGCTGCGCTCTTACACCTATATCTACGCGCGTCCCGGGGACAAGACCGACGTCTACCAGGACCCGGAGCTCTCGGCCGAGCGGGCGGCCGAATACGTCGCGCAGGGCTTCACCGCCCTCAAGTTCGATCCGGCGGGCCCCTATACCGCCTTCGACGGGCGGCAGCTCTCGCTCGCGCAGCTCGAGCTGTGCGAGCGCTTCATGCAGCGGCTGCGCGCGGCGGTGGGCACCCAGGCGGACCTGCTCTTCGGTACTCACGGTCAGATGACCGCCGCCGGCGCCCTGCGCCTCGCGCGGCGCCTCGAGCCCTACGAGCCGCTGTGGTTCGAGGAGCCGGTGCCGCCGGATGCGCCCGAGGAGATGGCGCGGGTGGCCCGCGGCACGCGCATTCCGATCGCGGCGGGCGAGCGGCTCGCGACCAAGTACGATTTCGCGCGGCTGCTGAAGGAGGGCGCCGCGGCGATCCTGCAGATGAACCTCGGGCGCGTAGGCGGCATCCTCGAGGCGAAGAAGATTGCCGCCATGGCGGAAGTGCACCACGTGCAGATCGCGCCGCACCTTTACTGCGGCCCGGTGGTCGGAGCCGCCAACATCCAGCTCTCGACCTGCAGCCCGAACTTCCTGATCCTCGAAGGCATCGAGCGCTGGCAGGGCTTTCACGCCGAGGTGCTCGTCAAGCCCATCCGCTGGGAGGACGGCTACGTCATCCCGCCGACCGAGCCCGGGCTCGGGGTGGAACTCAACGAGGAGGCGATCGCCCGCCATCCGTACCGCGGGACGCAGCTGCACCTCGAGATGGCGGGAGAGCCTCACCTTCGATAGGCCGTCCAGACGGTCTTGAGATCGCAGTACTTGTCGATGGCATGCGGCGAGCGGTCGCGTCCCGAGCCCGAGAGCTTGAAGCCCCCGAACGGGGTCGCCATGGTCGAACGATCGAAGGCGTTGACCCAGACCGTGCCGCCGCGCAGCGCGCTCGCGAGCCGATGCGCGCGGTTGATGTCCGCGGTCCACACCGCGGCCGCAAGCCCATAGGGGGTGTCGTTGGCGATACGCAGCGCCTCGGCCTCGTCGCCGAAGGTCATGACGGAGAGCACCGGGCCGAAGATCTCCTCGCGCGCCACCTTCATGTCGTTGCGCGTGTGATCGAGCACGGTCGCCTCGACGTAGAAGCCGCCGGTTTCCTTGAGTGCCTGCCTGCCGCCGAGCGCGATGCGCGCGCCCTCGGCGACGCCTGAGTCGATGTAGGCGAGCACCCGCTGCATGTGGCCGCGGTCGATGAGCGCTCCCATCTGCGTGGTGGGCTCGAGCGGATGGCCGAGCGTGATGGTACCCGCAACCTTCTCGATCGCGGCGAGCAGCTGGTCCTTCACCGAGTGGTGCACCACGAGGCGCGAGCCCGCGTGACAGGTCTGGCCGCTGTTGTAGTAGACGCCCCAGGCGATGCCGGAGGCGGCCTCGGCGAGATCGGCATCGGCGAATACGACCTGGGGTGTCTTGCCGCCGAGCTCGAGCGCCACGCGCTTCAGGTTCGACTCGGCCGCGTAGCGCAGCATGAGACGCCCGACTTCGGTCGAGCCGGTGAAGGCGATGAGATCGACCTCGGGGTGGAGCGCGAGCGCCTTGCCGGCCTCCTCGCCGAAGCCCGGCACGACGTTGAAAACGCCGGACGGCACGCCCGCTTCGGCGGCGAGCTCCGCGAGGCGGATGCTGGACAGCGGCGACTGCTCGGCGGGCTTGAGCACCACCGAGTTCCCGGTGAGGAGCGCCGGCCCGACCTTCCAGCAGCTGATGATGAGGGGGTAGTTCCACGGCACGATCGCCGCCACCACACCGAGCGGCTCGCGCCGGATCAGGGCCAGGTCGTCGGGACCAGTGGGCGCGACCTCGTCGTAGAGCTTGTCGGAGAATTCCGCATAGTACTCGATGCAGTCGGCGCAGTTGGCGACGTCGACGCCCACCGAGTTCTGAATCGGCTTGCCGACGTCGCGCGTCTCGAGGAGCGCGAGCCGATCGACGTCGACCCGGATCAGCTCCGCGAAGCGCCGCAGGATCTTCTTGCGGTCCCTGGGCTCCATGCGGCGCCAGGGCCCGGCCTCGAAGCTCCTGCGCGCGGCCTGCACCGCCGCATCGACGTCCGCGGCGCGGCTGCGTGCCACCTGTGCGATCACCTGCCCGTCGATCGGGCTCACATCGTCGAACACGCCGCCGTCGAGGGCCGGGACGAAGCGGCCGTCGATGAAGGCGCGTCCCTCGGGCCTCGCGCCGGCGGCCAGGCGCTCCCAGGTGCGGCGGTCGCGCTGTAGGGCTGATGTGCTCATAGGGAAACCGTCCTCAAGGGTAAGCCTAGAAAAGGAATAGCCCCATCCAAGAGAGTCATCGCAGCGTGCGCTCCACCGCCTTCCGCCAGCCCGCGATGAGCCCCGTGCGGCGGGCTGCAGCCATCGAGGGCGCGAATTCCGCCGCCTTCTGCCAGGTCGAGGCCACCGACTCGAGATCCTTCCAGACTCCCGTCGCAAGCCCGGCGAGAAACGCGGCTCCGAGCGCCGTGGTCTCGAGCTCGACCGGGCGCTCGACCCGAGCGTCGAGAATGTCAGCCAGGAACTGACAGAACCAGTCGTTCGCCGCCATGCCCCCGTCCACGCGGAACTCGTCGGCGCGGCGGGCGCCGTCGCGCGCCATCGCGGTCGTGAGATCCAGCGTCTGGTAGGCGACCGACTCGAGCGCGGCACGCGCCAGGTGCGCGGGAGAGACATCGAAGGTCAGCCCGCAGAGGACGCCCCGGGCATCGGGCTCCCAGTAAGGCGCGCCGAGACCCACGAACGCGGGAACCAGATAGACGCCGTGGTCGTCGGGAACACGCGCGGCGAGCGCCGCGGTCGCGGCGGCGCTGTCGATCACCTTGAGGCCGTCCCGCAGCCATTTGACCGCCGCCCCGGCGACGAAGATCGATCCCTCCATCGCGTAGGCGATGCGTCCGCCGATGCGATACGCCGCCGTGGTCAGCAGGCGATTGGTGGAGGCGACCGGCGTATCCCCGGTATTGAGGAGGAGGAAGCAGCCGGTGCCATAGGTCGATTTCGCCATGCCGGGCGCGAAGCACGCTTGTCCGATGAGCGCCGCCTGCTGGTCTCCGGCGATGCCGC
>JASHQW010000291.1 GCA_030038875.1 Gammaproteobacteria bacterium
CTTCCCCTCCGGTCGCGGTCCCCGTCCTCGCACCGCCTCCGCCCGCCGCAGCGGCTCCTGTCGTGGCAGCCGCCACTCCGGCTTCGGCCCCCGCGGCGGGCCCGCCGCTCGACCTCGTTCCCTTTGCCAGGCTGCGCGCCGGCGGTCAGACGCGCCGCCTCCAGGTGCAGCCGCGCGCCGCCGCGCAGCGCGATTCCGCGGCGCTCGACGAGCAGACCGTGCAGCAGCTCATCGCCTGGCTCGCCGCCAATCGTGCGCTCTGGAGCGCGGTGCCGACGAGCTTCACGGTGAACCTGTCGATCGCGACGCTCGAGGACGAGCGCTTCCTCACGAAGGTCGGCGCCGCACTCAACACCCACGGTATCGCCAGTGAGACGCTCGGCTTCGAGATCGCCGAGTCGCTGTGCGCGCAGCAGCGCGCCAAGGTCGAGCGCTTCATCTCGCAGTGCGAGAAGCTCGGCGCGTGGATCGCCATCGACGACTTCTCGTTCGATTCCCAGGTGCTGCCGCTGCTGCGCTCGAAGGCGCTGCGGATGCTCAAGCTCGATGCGCGGCTCACCGCCGCGGCGCTGCGCGACAAGCTCTCGCAGGCCATGGTGGTCGCCACCGTGCAGGCGGCCAAGGTGCTCGGTATTCACACCTCGGCCAAGAAGGCCGACTCGCACGCCTCGCTCCAGTACCTGGCCGCTATCGGCCTCGACTACGCGCAGGGTGCGGCGCTCTCGAAGACGGTGCCCCTCGAGGCCATCGCTACGGTCGCGGAATCCCGCCCGAATGGGATGCCGCTTCCAGAAAATAACGAATAAACTCAGCTCCTTATAGGCTCCCGGTCCGCCCGATCGCCCGGAGCGAAACTCCCGCCTCCGTGCGACGAAGCGAGGGTCGCCCGCGGTTCGCGCCGGCGCGCCCGGCACGGCATATGTCCTAAGCTTTCCGGACCGATCCTCGAAGCGCTGCAGGCGCCCCCGGGGGGAGGGCGACGCCCTATGAAAATGCTGACGCTCGAGCAATTCCGCAAGAACCGCAACGTGCTCTTCTGGACGCTGCACGCCGCGGGCTGGGCGGCGTACGGCATCACGCAGTACGTGGGCGGGTTCTTCTACCCCGAGGCCTCGAGCTATGCGCGGGTCTGGCTGGTCGCGGCCGTCGCAGGATTCGTGCTCTCGGCGCCGATGCGCTACATCTACCGGCGGCTCTGGGCGCGCTCGCCCCGCACCATCGTCCTCGGCGTGCTGCTCACCTGCTACATCACCGCGCTCGCGCTGCGCATGGTGATCAACCTTTCCTACATCGAATTCGTAGCGCCCGACTGGCAGATGCAGACGCGTTTCGAGATCTTCGGCGGCGCGCTCTCGACCGCCTACATCCTGCTCTGCTGGAGCGTGCTGTACTTCGGCATCAAGTTCTACGAATCCAAGCGCCAGCAGGAGGAAGCGATGCTGAAGGCGGTGGCGCTCGCGCAGGAGGCGCAGCTGAAGATGCTGCGCTACCAGCTCAACCCGCATTTCCTCTTCAACACTCTCAACGCCATCTCGACGCTGATCCTCGACAACCAGAACCGCAAGGCGAACCATGCGGTGGCGCGGCTGTCGGAGTTCCTGCGCTACACGCTCGACCAGGACCCCATGAAGAAGGTGACGCTGCGCCAGGAGCTCGAAGCGCTCGATCTGTACCTCGGCACCGAGCGGCTGCGCTTCGGCGAGCGGCTGCGGCTCGAATATGCGGTCGAGGAGCCGGCGCTCGATGCGCTGGTGCCGAGCCTGCTGCTGCAGCCGCTGCTCGAGAACTCGCTGAAATACGCCGTATCGGCGCGCGAGCAGGGGGGACTGGTGCGCATCGAGGGCCGCGTCCGCGAGGCGCTGCTCGAGCTCGCGGTCATCGACGATGGTCCGGGACTCCCCGACGGGCCGCCGCCGGGCGACCGCCGGGGCGTCGGGCTCGCCAACACGCGCGAGCGGCTCCGGGTGCTCTACGGCGAGACCTGCCGCTTCGCGGCGCTCAACACTCACCCGGGACTTCGGGTCGATATGGCCCTGCCGCTCGAGACGCCACCGCCTGAGGAGCGGGCCGCGCAGCGGGCGCTGACGGCGCGGCGTTCGGGAGGCGTCCACGCATGAGGGTGCGCACGATCATCGTCGACGACGAGGTGCTGTCACGGCGGGGGATCGAGATCCGCCTGCGCGAGCAGCCAGACTTCGAGATCGTGGCGCAGTGCGCCAATGGCCGCGAGGCGCTCGCCGCCATCCAGCAGTACAAGCCCGACCTCGTGTTCCTCGACATCCAGATGCCGGGAATGTCGGGCTTCGAGGTCCTCGCGCACCTGCCGCAGGAGTCGCTCCCGCTCGTGGTGTTCGTCACCGCCTACGACCAGTACGCGATCCAGGCGTTCGAGGCGCGCGCCATCGACTATCTGCTGAAGCCCATCGACGAGCCGCGCTTCGCCGAGGCGGTGGAGCGGGTGCGCGAGCACCTGCGGGCGCGCAACGCCGCTGCGCAGCGCGACCGCCTCATGCACATCATCGCGGAGATCACCGGCTGCGGACAGCTGGCGCTCGATGAGCTGCTCGAGCACGGCCGCAAGGCGCTCACCGGGGGGCGCCCCGAGGTGCTGCCGATCCGCCAGGGGCGCGAGACGGTGCGCGTGCCGGTGGCGAGCATCCAGTGGGTCGATGCCGCCGGCGACTACATGTGCATCCACGCCGCCGGGGAAACTCACATCCTGCGCGGCACCATGAAGGAGCTCGAGGAGCTGCTCGATCCCAAGCTCTTCCAGCGGGTGCACCGCTCGACCATCGTGAACCTGCGCCTGGTACGGAGCCTGCGCGCCCACATGAACGGCGAGTACTTCCTCACACTCGAGGGCGGGCACGAGCTCAAGCTCTCGCGCACCTATCGCGACAAGATCGAGTACTTCCTCTCCGGCTCGACCAGCTGAAGCGCCACGACGCACGTCGCAGGACCGCCTCACCCCCGAGCCGAGTGAGACCTGCGTCACGAAGTGCGCCGGCGCAACCCCGATCTGTGAGCCACCCCGACGCCACCGCGAGACGGCATTGCTTAGATATGTCGATATGGAAGCTGCGTCCCGTCCGCCGGTGGAGGAACCCCTGCCTGATTTGCCGGTCGAGGAGCTGGCAAACGGTGCCGTAGCCAAGTCTGCGGCCGCCGCGCTGGCCGCCGAGACTGCAAAGCCAGCCCCCGAGAGCGCCAAGCCAGGCCCGGAGGCCGCCAAGGAGCCTCCCGCGCCCGCCGCGCCCAGCACCGAGTCGACCCAGACCCTCCTGAAGCCGGAGTTCCTGCTCGGGAGCGACGAGCCGACCATTCCCGGAATCACTGAGGCGCCGCCCCCCGAGCCTCCCCAGGTCCTCGAGGTGGATCCCGATGCGCCGCTCACGCTCGAGAGTAGCTACGAGGTCGACCGGATGCTGTCGACGCCGCCGCCCCCACCGTTGGCCGCGGCCCAGGGCCCGACACTGCGCGCGGCATCGAGCTCAGACGAGCTGACTCTCATTCCCGACACGCCCGCGAAGCTCCATGGGGCGACCTCGGCGGCAAAAGCCGCGAGCCCGAGCCCCGCATCAGCCGCGCCAAGCGGCGATGCAGCGCCTCCCGCGGCACCCGCGATGGTGCCGCTCGCGAAACGCGCCTCGCTCACCGCCGCGGCGCAGAAGCTTGCGGCGGCCTCGGCTACCGCGCCGCAGAGCGCGGTGAAGCCGCCGAAGCCCGTCGCTCCCGCAGCTCCCGTGGCTCCTAGGGCCCCCACCGCCCCCGCCGCGGCCGCCGCACCCGCGAAGCCGCGCGTCGCCGCGACGGGAGCGGCCGCGAGCGTCACGCCGATCGTGAAGAAACCGGCCTCCGCCTCTCCGGCAACTCCCGCGGCACCGGAGGCGCCACCCGCGCCCGCGGCGCCACCGCCGGCGGACGCGCCTTCGCTCGCGAGCTGGGCGAACGCGCGCGCGGCCGCCGCCGCATCCGCAAAGGGCGCCGCGAGCGCGCCGCGGCCGAGCGGCTCCGCGCCAAAGCCGGCGCAGCCCGCTCCCACGGAGAAGCCCCGAGCTCCTTCCGCGAAGCCCGCACCCGCACCCGTCGCATCCACGGCGCCGGCACCGGCGGGCGGCTCGCCCGCGCGAGGCATGGACCGCGACTTCATCGCGCGCAACCAGGTCGTCGAGCGCTATCTCTCAGGGAAGCTCCCGATCAGGGCGGCGACTGACTTCGAGCGCTACTGCAAAGAGCACCCGCAGCTCCTCGACGAGCTGGGACTTCCGGAGCGGGTCAACGCCGGTCTCCGGCTCCTCGAGGCGAGCGGCAAGCCCGAGCCCTGGCAGGAGGCCGCGAAGCCGATCTGGCAGCAGCCCGCGGCGATCTTCGGCACCGCCGGGCTTGCCGTGCTGCTCGCCCTCGCGCTCTCGATCGTCGCGGCCGGCAGCGCCGGCAAGACCCACAAGATCCTCGAGCTCCAGCGGCAGGTCACCGACCGCACGCTCGATGCGGCGACCAGCACCCGCGTCATCCGTCTCCTGCCGAACCGTTCGGGCGCTTCCAACACGCCCGCCATCGTGATCGGCGGCGGAGCCGCGCAGCTCGCCGACTTCCGCATCGACGAGACGCGCTCACCTTACAAGGAATTCCGCGTCACCATTGACCGCCTCGACCAGGGGCGCGTCATGGTCATCGACAACCTGAGCAAGGATTCCAACGGGCACCTGCGGCTCGCGGTCAACAGCTCCGCCTTCGGCCCCGGCAATTACCTGCTGACCATCGAGGGCCTCACGATGCGCCTCGAGCCGCAGCCCGACTCCTGGGTCACGATCGGGGTCGTGCAGCGCTGATCGCGCCTCGGCGCGGCCTCGAACCCCCCGCCCGCAGCCGCGGATTCCTCGTGGAACGCC
>JASHQW010000292.1 GCA_030038875.1 Gammaproteobacteria bacterium
CACGGCGGAAGGCGCCGGCGAGATAGCGCTCGCAGCGCGCCACCGTCGGCGGCGCATCGCCCGAGAACTCGCTCTCGGCGAAGCGGCGGAACCCGAGCACCTCGTCCACGAGCAGCCCGGCGGGAATCTCGCGGTGATTCACCACCAGCACGCGGGTGTTGCGCGTCACGGGAGTGACGCCGCTGCCGAGGAACTGCCGCAGGTCGACGATCGGCAGCAGCTGGCCGCGCACGTTGGCGAGGCCGCGGATCCACGGCCTGGCGCCCGGCACGCGCGTGGTGCTCGCCGGGACGCCGAGCACCTCGCGGGTCTCCTCGCGCGCCACCAGGTACAGGTCGCCCGCCATGCGCAGCGCCACCCCGACCCACTCGCGGCCGCTCGCCGCCTGCTCGCTCACCTGCGCCGAGACTGCGCGTCCGCGCCGCTCGAGCTCGGCGAGCAGCTCGAACGGCCGGTCCCTGAGGGACCTAAGATCAATCTCGGAGTTGGCTACCGGCTCGGACATAGGAGGCTGACTTCTCAGGCACGCGGCGAGCGCGCGGCTCACGCGGCGAGTGTCGCCTGGGCCTTGGCGACCAGCTGGTCGGGGGAGACGGGCTTCACCATGTAGTCGACCGCGCCCTGGCGCAGGCCCCAGATGCGATCAGTCTCCTGGCCCTTGGAGGTGACCATGATGATAGGGATGGTGCGGGTGCGCGGATCGTTCGCCAGCGCGCGGGTGGCCTGGTAGCCGTTCATGCCCGGCATGACGATATCCATGAAGATCAGATCGGGGCTCATCTCGCGTGCCAGCCGCACACCCTCGGCGCCGTCGGCAGCCGCTGCGGTGCGGTAGCCGTGCTTCTCGAGCGCCTTCTGCATGACGTGCACTTCGGTCGGCGAGTCGTCAACGATCAGGATCAGGGGCATTGCCATCATCTCCCGATATGAGTCTCGATCGCGGAGAGCAGCTCGTCCTTGGTGAAGGGCTTCGTGAGGTAGTGCTCGGAGCCGACGATACGGCCGCGCGCACGGTCGAAGAGGCCGTCCTTGGAGGACAACATGATCACCGGAATGGCGCGGAAGACCTTGTTGTGCTTGATGAGCGAGCAGGTCTGATAGCCGTCCAGGCGCGGCATCATGATGTCGACGAAAACGATATCGGGCTGGTGGTCGGCGATCTTGGCGAGCGCGTCGAAGCCATCGATGGCCGTGAACACCTCGCAGCCTTCCTTGGCCAGCAGCGTCTCGGCGGTGCGCCGGATCGTCTTGCTGTCGTCGATGACCAGTACTTTCAGTCCCTGGAGCTTAGTGCTGTTGCCGGTCACGGTCAGGCAACTCCTTCCTTACAGGCCATACCGCGGGGTATGGCGGCTAGAGAAATCGCCGCGAGGGTAAGGTCACGAAATCAGCTCGGAACACCCACCGGCGGCGCACCGTCCAAACAAGCGGCCGTAGTTTCACGGCCCCCTTAATGCAGAGGCAAGCGCACCGAGGTTTTAACATATCGGTATACCCCCTGCTATGCCACGCACGTCACGTTTTTCGAAGGTCGGGGCGCACGGTGGCGCCGCCGCCGCCGCGGCCCCTGGCCCCGGTGCGCGGGGCAGACAGACGCGCGCGGCCCTGAGCATAATCGGCCCCCGATGAGCACAGTCAGACGACTCGGCGTGGTGATGGATCCGATCGGCGCCATCGCCTATGCGAAGGACTCGACGCTCGCCATGCTGCTCGCCGCCGAGAAGCGCGGCTTCGCCCTGAGCTACCTCGAGATCGGCGACCTCATGCTGCGCGACGGCATCGCCTTCGGCCGCACCCGGCCCCTCAGCGTGCGCGCGGATCCCAAGAGCTGGTTCACCCTCGGCGAGCCGGTGACCGAGCCGCTCGGCCGGCTCGACTGCCTGCTGATGCGCAAGGACCCGCCCTTCGACACCGAGTACATCTACAGCACCTACATCCTCGAGCGCGCGCAAGGACAGGGGGTGCTGGTGGTCAACCGGCCGCAAGGGCTGCGCGACATGAACGAGAAGGTCTACACCGCCTGGTTCCCGCAGTGCTGCGCCCCGACGGTGGTGACGCGCGACATGGGCGAGATGGGGGCGTTCCTGCGCGAGCACGGCCGCATCGTCGTGAAGCCGCTCGAGGGCATGGGCGGACGCTCGATTTTCGTGCTGCAGGCGGGCGACCCCAACGCGCGCGTCGTCTTCGAGACGCTCACCCACTACGGACGCCGCTTCGCGATCGTGCAGCGCTATCTGCCCGAGATCGCGACCTCGGGCGACTCGCGGGTACTGCTCGTGGACGGCGTACCGGTGCCCTACGCGCTCGCGCGCATGCCTTCGGGCGAGGATCACCGCGGCAACCTCGCCGCCGGCGCCAAGGGCGTCGGCCGGGAGCTCAACGACCGCGACCGCTGGCTCGTGAGCGAGATCGGCCCATCGATGGCCGCCAGGGGCATGATGTTCGTCGGCCTCGATGTGATCGGCGGCTACGTCACCGAGATCAACGTCACGAGCCCCACCGGCATCCGCGAGCTCGACAAGCAGTTCGGCACCGACATCGGCGCACTGCTCGTCGAGGCCATCGGGCGGCGCCTCGACGTCGCGCCGCCCCGGAGCAGCTGACCCATGGTGAAACCGATGGCACGCCGCCGGGCGCTCGCGCTGCGCGAAGGCCGGCCCCCCGCGTGGGACCGCCTGCTCGCCATGGTCTTCTTCGTCGCGCTGCTCCACGGACTCGTCATCCTCGGGATCACGTTCAACGCTCAGGCGGGCGATGACAGCGGCGCGCCGGGCCTCAAGGTGCTGCTGGTCTCGGATGAGCTGCCCGAGGCGCGGGAAAATCCCACCGCCAGCTACCTCGCCCAGCGTACCCAGCTCGGCTCGGGCAACACGCGCGAGGCGGTGGCGCCCCACAGCCCGCCGACGGCGCTCCCGGCACTCAAGCACCCGGGCTCCCCGCTCGGCGACTCGCTCGCGAACCGGGGCGACATGAAGGGCGCCGAGGCCGAGCGCGTCCTCGCCACCACGGCCTGGGTGACCGACGTGCGTTATCTGGCCGAGTCAGGCACCACCGGCTCGCAGCGCGATCGGCCGCTGCTCATCGACGAGCCGCCGGTCGCGCAGCCCGGTCCGGCGGACGAGCCCGGTCCCGCGGAGCTCACCGGACCCAGACGCGATGAGCTCTGGGTGACGGCCGACACCCGCGCCGCCTCGCTCGCGCCCTATCTCGATGCCTGGCGGCGCAAGGTCGAGCGCATCGGCACCCTCAACTTCCCGGCGGCCGCCCGCACCGCGCTCAGCGCCTCGAGCCCGGTCGTCGAAGTCGGCATCAACGCCAACGGCACGCTCGACCGCGCCGTGATCCGCCGCTCGAGCGGCAACCCCGAGCTCGACCAGGCGGCCCTCGCCATCCTCAAGCTCGCGAGCCCCTTCGACCCCTTCCCGCCGGAGTTGGCGGCCGAGCACAGCGTGTTGCGTTTTGCCTACGAATGGCAGTTTGTAGGCGGGCGCGCACAAAGCGGTTCCGTATCGGCGGTTCCTTGAGACTCAAGGCCGCCGTGCCCATACTTGGGACATGGTCCGCAAGCACGCAACGAGCGGCGGCGCGACTCCTCCCGAAGGCGGCTCGGGGAGCGAGCCCCGCGGCGGTTCCCCGGTGTTCGCCGACGGCGGCGCCGGGAGCCTGACGAACCATCTCCTGATCGCCATGCCGCAGCTCAACGACCCGAACTTCGCGCAGACGGTCGCGCTCATCTGCGAGCACACCGACAAGGGCGCGCTCGGGATCGTGCTCAACAAGCCGCTGCCGATGAAGCTCTCGGACGTGCTCTCGCAGATGAAGCTCGAGCCCTCGACCGAGCAGATCGGCGAGATGCCGGTGCTGCGCGGCGGTCCGGTACATACCGATCGCGGCTTCGTGCTGCACCGCCCCGGCGGGCAGTGGGATCACACGCACAAGGTCTCCGACGCGATCCAGGTGACGACCTCGCGCGACGTGCTCGCGGCGATGGCGCGCGGCGAAGGCCCCTCGGACGCCTTCATCGCGCTCGGCTACGCCGGCTGGGATTCCGGTCAGCTCGAGCGCGAGCTGAAGGAGAATGCCTGGGTCTCGATGCCTGTGGATCCGCGCGTCGTGTTCGAGCTGCCCTTCGAGGAGCGCTGGGCGGGCGCGTGGCGGCTGATGGGCGTCGACGTCGACCGCCTGAGCCCCGAGGCGGGTCATGCCTGAGCCTCGCGAGCGGGGCGGCGCCCGCCGACTTAAGCGGGCATGACGGCGGTCAAGACCGTCCTGGCCTTCGATCTTGGACTCAAACGCATCGGTCTCGCCTCCGGCGACACGCTGACCAGGAGCGCGGCGCCGCGGCCGGCGGTTCAGGTGGGCAGATCCGGCCCCGACTGGGACGCGATCGGTCGCGAGGTGCGCGCGCTCGCGCCGGCGCAGCTGGTGGTTGGCGCCCCGTATAATGCCGACGGCAGCGAGGGGGCGCTCGGTGAGCGCGCGCGCCGCTTCGCCGCCGAGCTCGAACGCCGCTTCGCACTACCCGTCCACCTGGTCGATGAGCGCTTCTCCTCTCTCGAGGCGAGCGCGCAGCTCAAGGCGCGGCGCGCGAGCGGCGCGCGGCGGCGGCGCGTCAGGAGCGCGGACGTCGACAGCGCCGCCGCGGCGGTGATTCTCGGGCGCTATTTCGCGGGCGAGGGGGGGCGATGACCGAACAGCTGCGGCCCGATGGGTCGCTCCGGCACCTGCTGACGCTCGAGACGCTGCCGCGGGCGCAGATCGAGCGGCTGCTCGACCGCGCGCAGGTCTTCGTCCGTCCGCTCGGCGAGCGGCCGCCGCGCAGCCGCTCGCTCGCGGGCCTCACGGTCGCCAATCTCTTCACCGAGCCCTCGACCCGCACGCGCGTCAGCTTCGAGCTGGCCGCCAAGCGCTTGGGTGCCGAAGTCGTCAACCTCGAGGTGCAGCTCTCCTCGCGCGTCAAGGGCGAGAGCATGCTCGACACGGTGTACACGCTGCAGGCGCTGCATGTGGACGCGCTCGTCATCCGCGACGCCGAGGCCGGCGTGCCCGAGCTCGTGGCCGCTCACGTGGCGCCGCACGTCAGCGTGCTGTCGGCGGGCGAGGCGCACGTGTCGCACCCGACGCAGGGCCTGCTCGATGCGCTCACCATCTATCAGCGCAAGCAGCGCTTCGCGGGCCTCGCGGTGGCGATCGTCGGCGACGTCCGCCATTCGCGCGTGGCCCGCTCGGCGTGGCACGCGCTGCGCGCGCTCGGCGTGACGGATCTGCGCATCGTGGGCCCGGCGGCGCTCCTGCCGGCGGCGGATGAGTTCGAGGGCTGCGCGCGCTTCAAGTCGATCGCCAGGGGCCTCGAGGGAGTCGACGTCGTCATGATGCTGCGCATCCAGAAGGAGCGCTTCGGCGAGGCCGACGTGCCGGACGGGGAGAAATACTTCACCACCTGGGGCCTCACCCCGGAGCGCCTGGCGCTCGCCCGCCCCGACGCCATCGTCATGCATCCGCAGCCGATGAACCGCGGCGTCGAGATCGCCTCGCAGGTCGCCGACGGCCCGCAGTCGGTGATCCGCGACCAGGTGCGTAACGGTGTCGCCGTGCGCATGGCGGTGCTGGCCGAGGTGCTGGGCGCGCGGGGTGGCGCGTGAGCGTGCGCGCATGAGCCGCCCGCACCGCGGCAGCATCTTCCTCGAGCGCGCGCGCGTCATCTCCCAGCTGGCCTATGACGCCGAGCAGTTCGTGCTGCGGCTGGCGGCGCCGAAGTGCGCCGCGTATGCCGGGCCCGGCAGCTTCGCGCACCTGACCTGCGATCCCGCCATCCCGATGCGCCGGCCGCTGTCGATCATGCGGGCCGACGCGCGCGCCGGCTGGATCGAGATGCTCTACAAGGTCGAGGGTGGTCGGGGCCTGCACGCGCTCGCCGCGCGCAAGGCGGGCGACACCCTGAGCGTGCTCGGGCCCATCGGCCGCACGTTCGCCGCGCATCCCGAGCGGCCGCGGACGCTCCTCGTCGGCGGCGGCGTCGGCATCCCGCCGCTGGTGTTCCTCGCCGAGCGGCTGCACGAGGCGGCGACGGCCCAGGGCGCCGCGGTCGCGTGGAAGCCGCTGGTGCTCATGGGCTCGGAGGTCCCGTTCCCGTTCCGCACGCGGCCCTCAGGTCTCATCGTCCCCGGCATCCCCGCGGGCACGATCGCCTGCATGCCGCTGCTAGACGAGTGGGGCGTGCCGAGCCGGCTCGCGAGCCGCGCGGATTTCCCGGGATGCTTCCCGGGCTTCGTCACACAGCTCGCCGACGCCTGGCTCGGGTCCTTAGGTCCCCGGGAGCTCGGCGAGGTCGAGCTCTTCGCCTGCGGGCCGACGCCGATGCTGGAGGTGACCGCGCAGGTCGCACGGCGCCACGGCGTGCCCTGCCAGGTGTCGCTCGAGGAGTTCATGGCGTGCGCGGTGGGCGGCTGCGCCGGCTGTGCCGTCGAGGTGCGCACCGCCGAGGGGCCGGCGATGAAGCGCGTGTGCGTCGACGGGCCGGTGTTCGACGCCTACAGCGTCTTCTGAAGGCACACGGAGGTGCCCGCCGCCGCAGGCGGCGAGCGGCGAGCAAAAACCACGCTTTTTGCTCGCCGCGCGAGGGGCGGCACAGGGACGTGCCGATCCCGAGCAATTCAAACTAGCCGAAGTTGATCTTCGCCTCGAGATTGGCGCGCGAATCGGCGTTCGCGAGCGCCTCCTCCAGCGGCACGCGCCCGGCGCGGTAGAGGTTGAAGAGCGCGAGGTCGAAGCTCTGGATGCCGCGCTCGCTCGAGGCGTGGATCGCCTCCTTGATCGCCACCACGTCGCCCTTCTTGACGAGCGTCTGGATGTGCGGGGTGTTGATCATCACCTCGAGCGCCGCGAGGCGCTTGTTGTCGACCCCGATGATCAGGCGCTGCGCCATGATGGCGCGCAGGTACTGTGACAGGTCGAGGAAGATCTGGTTGTGCTGCTCGCGCGGGAACATGTTGATGATGCGGTCGAGCGACTCGGCGCAGTTGTTGGCGTGCATGGTGGCGAGCACCAGGTGGCCGGTGCCGGCGAGATTGATGGCCGCCTCCATGCTCTCGCGGTCGCGGATCTCGCCAATCAGGATCACATCCGGCGCCGCGCGCACCACGCCGCGCAGCGCGCGCGCGTACGACTTGGTGTCTAGCCCCACCTCGCGCTGATTGACGATCGAGCGCTTGTTGGTGTGCAGGAACTCGAGCGGGTCCTCGATGGTGACGATGTGGTCGGAGGAGTTCTCGTTGCGGTGGTTGATCATCGCCGCGAGCGTGGTCGACTTGCCGGAGCCCGTGGCGCCGACCATGAGGATGAGCCCGCGCTTCAGGAGCACCAGGTCGGCGCACACCTCGGGAAGCCCGAGCGCATCGAGCCGCGGCATGTCGGCGGTGATGTAGCGCATTACCATCGCCGGGTAGCCGCGCTGCATGAAGACATTGACGCGGAAGCGCCCGAGCCCGGGCTCGGATACCGCGAAGTCGAGCTCGAACTCGCGCGCGAAGTACTCGCGCTGCTCGGCGGACATGATGGCGTAGGCCGTCTGCTTCACCGTCTCGGGGGTCAGCACCTGGCGGTTCACGGGCAGGATCTGCCCCTCGATCTTGATCTTGATGGGCGCGTTGGAGGTGAAAAACAGGTCCGAGGCCTTCTTCTCCACCATCAGCTTGAAGAGCGGCTTGGTGTTGAGCGTCGGGTGGGTGGCGCTCGCGCTGGCAGTGACCGCCGCCAGGGCTTCGGCGCCCGTGAGGGCCGCCTGCGTCCCCGTGGTGCTCTCCAGGGACTGCGCTTTCGCTTCCTTGGCGGCCATCAGATGCTACGTCCGTGCTCTTCCTCGACGACCTGCAGCGCGGCGGCGTCCTCGGTCTTCGCCTCGCGCTTGCCCTCGAGCTTGATGCGCAGCCGCAGCTCGTTCTTCGAATCGGCGTTGCGCAGCGCGTCCTCGTAGGAGATGAAGCCGGTCTCGTAGAGCTCGAACAGCGCCTGGTCGAAGGTCTTCATGCCGAGCCGTGTCGAGCGCGACATTATGTCTTTGATCTTGGCGACTTCGCCCTTGAAGATCAGGTCCTGGATCAGCGGCGAGTTCAGCATGATCTCCATCGCCGCGATACGGCCGGTGCCGCTTTCGCGCGGAATCAGCCGCTGCGACACCATGGCGCGGATGTTGAGCGACAGGTCCATGAGCAGCTGATCGCGCCGCTCGTCCGGGAAGAAGTTCACGATGCGGTCGAGCGCCTGGTTGGCGCTGTTGGCGTGCAGCGTGGCGAGCACCAGGTGCCCGGTCTCGGAGAACTGGATGCCGTACTCCATGGTGTCGCGGTCGCGGATCTCGCCGATCAGGATCACGTCCGGCGCCTGGCGCAGGGTGTTCTTGAGCGCGTTGTGCCACGACTCGGTATCCACCCCGACCTCGCGATGCGTGATGACGCAGCCCTTGTGGGTGTGCACGTACTCGACCGGGTCCTCGATGGTCACGATGTGGCCACGGGTCTTCTCGTTGCGGTAGCCGACCATGGCGGCGAGCGTGGTCGATTTGCCCGAGCCGGTGCCGCCGACGATGATCACCAGGCCGCGCTTCGACAGCACGACCTCCTTCAGGATCGGCGGCAGGTCGAGCTCCTCGAAGGTCGGGATCTTGGCGTTGATCAGGCGGATGACGCAGCCGATCGCCCCCTGCTGCACGAAGGAGCTGACGCGGAAGCGCCCGATGCCGGGCGGCGCGATGGCGAAGTTGCACTCCTTGGTGGCGTCGAATTCCTTGGTCTGGCGGTCGTTCATGATGGCGCGCACCAGCGTCGCCGACTGCTCGGCGGTGAGCGCGCGCTCGGACTGCGGACGGATCTCGCCGTCCACCTTGATGGCGGGCGGGAAGCCCGCGGTGATGAAGAGGTCGGAGGCCTTCTTCTCCGTGACCCGCCGCAGCAGGTCCTGCATCAGCTTGATGGCCTGATCGCGATCCATTGATGTCTACCTGCTATGGTCCTTGGCTCTTCAAGTCTTCGCATCATGCTCCGGGTCCGGCACGCAGCCTAGAGAGCATCCTTGTTCTGCGCCTTGTAGCGCGCCTCTTCCTTGCTGACCTGGCCCTTGGCCACGAGGTCGCTGAGACATTGATCGAGCGTCTGCATGCCCTGCGCGCCCCCGGTCTGGATGGACGAGTACATCTGCGCGATCTTGCCCTCGCGGATGAGGTTACGGATCGCGGGCGTGCCGATCATGATCTCGTGAGCCGCGATGCGGCCGCCGCCATTCTTCTTCAGCAGCGTCTGCGAGATGACCGCGCGCAGCGACTCCGACAGCATCGAGCGAACCATGTCCTTCTCCTCGCCGGGGAACACGTCGACGATGCGATCGATGGTCTTGGCGGCGGAGCTGGTATGCAGCGTGCCGAATACCAGGTGGCCGGTCTCGGCGGCGGTGAGCGCCAGGCGGATGGTCTCGAGATCGCGCATTTCGCCGACCAGGATGACGTCGGGGTCCTCGCGCAGCGCCGAGCGCAGCGCCTCGCTGAAACCGAGCGTATCGCGGTGCACCTCGCGCTGGTTGACGAGGCAGC
>JASHQW010000293.1 GCA_030038875.1 Gammaproteobacteria bacterium
CCTGGGCATAGGCCAGATTGGTGACTGTTTCGGGATCGTCAGAATTTTGGGGCAGTGGCGCTGCGGTGAGGTTGCCCTTGTCCCGGAGTGCCCACTGGACGACGCGATCGTTGAGGAGGCCGCTCGCCAGGCTCTGGCCCGTAGTCATGACCTGGCTAAACGTATCCTTCACCTGTTCACCCGCACCCTGAATCATCTGCGCCAATGAAGTGTCGGAATCGGATTGCGGCAGGTCAGACGACTCGTCAAAGAGAGCCTTCACCTGAGGATCGCTCGGCGTCGGTACGACGGGGGCGAAGACGGAAGCGGCATCGGAAACCTTGGTCTCATCGAGTAGGCCCGCCATCGCCGCATTGGCTGTGGCGGAGTTCGTACCCGAGGCTGAAGAGGGCGCTGGCCCGCTGTCGCCGAGAAGCGCGCTGACGGTCGCAGTCGTCGCGTTCGCGTCCACCACGCCCGGGGGGCTATCCGGAGTCTCTTGGCTCGAATCCTCGCTGTACCCGGTGACCGTGGACGTGTTGCGAGGGGACGCAGCCATTCCGTTATCCGAGCCGTCACCCTCATCGTCGCGGTGATGGCGGGTTTTTCTCGGCTCTTCGGCTGGCTCTTCCGAGCCATCGTCCTGGTTGCTCAGGATCCCAAGCAGCGCGTTGCCTGCGCTATTGATGATCTCCTGGTTGGTCTTGAGGTTCTGCTGAATGGCGTTGAACTGGGCGGCTGCCGCAGCGGCCTTGGAGCTCGAGGGTGCTGACACGCGGGGTGCGGGCGGCGGGGCGCTCGAGGGGATGCCGCAGTTGTTTTGCGGGCTAGGGATGCACTCGGCGGCATTCGCGTAGGCCTGCGCATGGGCACTGCCCGGTAGTGTGAGGAATACGGCGATCGCGGCAAGCGCCAGGGGAGTGATCTGTCGAACGGTTGGGATAGTGGTCGCTTTCATGGCCTGCGGTCTCTTGCGAGTCCGTCAAATAGTCTGAGGCTTGCTCCTCAACGTTTTGCGTGAGGCAGTGCTCATTTCCCTCCGCGGCCGGGTGCCCATCGCTGACGCCGGGCGTTTATGCGAGCCCCTCGGCTCGGCTCAGCGGGAACATGTTTTCGGCTATCGTGGGCATCTGCGTAGTAACGCCCTTTGGGGTTCGAGCCAATGAAATTCGTCGACGAAGCCCGGGCGCGGGTGCAGGCCGGCAACGGCGGACGCGGCAGCACCAGTTTCCGCCGCGAGAAGTTCGTGCCCTTCGGGGGGCCGGATGGCGGGGATGGCGGCCACGGCGGCAGCGTCTACCTGCGGGCGGCGAGCGGCATCAATACGCTCGCCGACTTTCGCATCGAGCGCACCTTCAAGGCCGCGCACGGCGAGCCGGGAAGCTCGAACGACTGCACCGGACGCGGCGGTGCGGATCTGCACGTGCCGGTGCCGATCGGCACGCTGGTGCGGGACGCCGACACACACGAGCAGCTCGGGGATCTCACACGGGATGGCGAGGAGCTGCTGGTGGCGCGCGGCGGCAAGGGCGGCTGGGGCAATCAGCGCTTCAAGTCGAGCACCAACCGCTCACCGCGACAGTTCGGTCCCGGGTTCCCGGGCGAGAAGCGCACGCTCGAGCTCGAGCTCAAAGTGATCGCGGATGTGGGACTGCTCGGGCTCCCCAATGCCGGCAAATCCACGCTCATCCGCGCGGTGTCCGCTGCGCGTCCCAAGGTGGCCGACTACCCCTTCACGACGCTGCACCCGAATCTCGGCGTGGTTGCGGTGGGGGAGCATCGCAGCTTCGTCATGGCCGACATCCCGGGTCTCATCGAGGGGGCGGCCGAAGGGGCCGGGCTCGGACACCGGTTCCTGAAGCACCTGCAGCGGACGCGGCTGCTCCTGCACCTGGTGGACATTGCGCCGGTCGACCCCGAAGCCGATCCGGTGCGCGATGCGCGCGCCATCGTGGCGGAGCTGAAGAAATTCAGCCGCGAGCTGGCGGCGAAGCCCCGCTGGCTGGTGCTCAACAAGCGCGACCTGCTGCCGGACGCGGAGGCGCAGCGGCGGGCGCGCGCGATCGTGCGCCAGCTCCGCTACCGCGGCCCCCACTTCCTGATCTCGGGGGCTACGGGCGCCGGAACGAAAGAGCTCTGCGAGGCGGTTATGAGGCTTTTGGAGGCGGACGATCGCGCGGCACGCGAGCGCGCATCATCTCCAGCAGGAACTGCCGCCGGGCGGCGGGCCGCAACTTGAGCGGCGTCGGGACGACGGGGGTCGGGATTCGGGTCTTGTCGTTCGCGTTCATCAAAGCCTCATTGCATCGCGCGGATACGGGCCGACAGGCGGCTCTTGTGCCGGGCGGCCTTGTTCCGGTGAATGATCTGCTTGCCGACGAGCGTATCGATGACCGGGACGGCTTCCTTGTAGGTGCTCTGGGCGGCCCCCTTGTCACCCGCGGCGATGGCCGTGGTCACCTTGCGGACAGCGGTGCGCATGCGGGAGCGCAGGGCAACGTTGCGCGCGCGGTGCTTCTCGGCCTGGCGGGCTGCCTTTTCGGCGGACTTGGTATTGGCCACTCAATCTCCGTTATCGGTACGTCCCCCGGTGGCGGGGGCCGCTAGTCTGCGTACCCCATGGGGCCTTGTCAACGCAAACCGCGCTTCGCCGCGCGGGCGCTTCACATAAACTAGGCCGCGGCCCGCTGCGGCGGCGCCGGATTAACTTAGTCCTTCCGTCTCAGTGACTTAAGGAGTTCATGGAGCTCATTCGCGGAGAGGTCGATCTGCCGCCCGGGCACACGGGATGTGTGGTGACGATCGGTACCTACGACGGCCTGCATCTCGGGCATCAGGCGCTCATCGCGCGGTTGCGCAGCCACGCTGCGCGGCTCCTCCAGCCTGCGGTCATGCTGACCTTCGAGCCCATGCCCCGCGAGTTCCTCTCGCCGGAGGATCCTCCGGCGCGGCTCACGACGTTCCGCGAGCGCTGGCGGATCCTCTCGACGGCGGCCCTCGATTACCTCTGGCTGCTGCGCTTCGGCGAGGCTTTGCGTAACCTCTCGGCCGAAGACTTCGCGCAGCTCCTGATGCGCCGGCTACGCCCGAGCGTGGTCGTCGTGGGACATGATTTCCGCTTCGCCCGCAAGGGGGAGGCCACCGCGGCGGCGCTGGCGGCGGCGGGGGAGCGCCTCGGCTTCGCCGTGGACGTGGTGCCTGCGGTGACGGTGGCCGGGGAGCGCGTCTCGAGCAGCGGAGTGCGTGCGGCGCTCGCAGCTGCCGACTTTGCGCGCGCCGAGCGCTGGCTCGGCCGGCCATACTCGATGCGCGGCCGGGTGATCGGGGGTAAGCGTCTGGGAAGGGATCTCGGATTTCCCACCGCAAACCTGGCGCTCGGGCGGCGGCGCGCCCCGGTCGCGGGCATCTTCGCCGTGCAGGTGCACGGTGTGGCGGGCGCAGCGCTCCCCGGAGTCGCGAGCCTCGGTACGCGGCCCACGATCGGCGGGGGCGAGGCGCTGCTCGAGGCGCATCTATTCGATTTCAGCGACGATCTCTACGGGCGCGAGATCGAGGTCGAGTTCGCCGCGAAACTGCGCGACGAGCAGTGCTTTGCGACGCTCGAGGCGCTCACGGCGCAGATGCACCGTGATGCCGCGGACGCGCGCCGCATCCTGAACGCCTGAAGCGGATTGCCCGAACGGATTGCCATGGCCGATTACAAGCACACGATCAACCTGCCGCGGACCGAGTTCCCCATGAAGGCGGATCTCGCCCAGCGCGAGCCCGCGATGGCCCGCGCCTGGGAGGAGCGCGGCACTTACGCCAGGCTTCGCGAGCTCGCACGCGGCCGGCCGCGCTTCGTGCTGCACGACGGGCCGCCGTACGCGAACGGCGCGATCCACATCGGCCATGCCGTCAACAAGATCCTCAAGGACATCGTGGTCAAGTCGCGCTCGCTCGACGGCTTCGACTCGCCCTACATCCCCGGCTGGGACTGCCACGGCCTGCCGATCGAGCTGCAGGTGGAGAAGAAGCACGGCCGGCCGGGACAGAAGCTCGACGCGCAGGGCTTTCGCGCCGCCTGCCGCGCCTATGCCGCCGAGCAGCTCGAGCTGCAGTGCACCGACTTCAAGCGGCTCGGGGTTCTCGGCGACTGGGAGCATCCCTACCTGACCATGTCGCCGCGCTACGAGGCGCAGCAGCTGCGGGCCTTCGGCCGCATCATCGCGAACGGCCACCTCTACAAGGGGGTGAAGCCGGTGTACTGGTGCATCGACTGCCGCTCGGCGCTCGCCGAGGCGGAAGTCGAGTACGAGGAGAGGACCTCTCCGGCCATCGACGTCGCCTTCCGCGTGAGCGACAACGCCGACCTGGCGAGGCGCGTCTCGCTCGGGCTCGCACAGCTTGGCGGGGCGCCCGTGGATGTCGTCATCTGGACCACCACGCCCTGGACGCTGCCGGCCAACCAGGCGGTGGCCCTGCACGCCGAGTTCCGCTATGCGCTGATCGAGGCCGAGAAGGACGGCGAGCCGCGCCGGCTGATCCTCGCCGCGGAGCTCGTCCAGCCGTGCCTCGAGCGCTTTCGCATGAGCGCCGGCACGGTGCTCGCCGAGGTGGCGGGCCGCGATCTCGAGGGGCTCGAGGTCGAGCATCCGTTTCAGGACCGACAGGTGCCGGTGGTGCTCGGCGAGCACGTGACGCTCGATGCGGGCACCGGCGCGGTCCACACCGCGCCCGGGCACGGCCAGGAGGACTTCGTCACGGGGCAGCGCTACGGGCTCCCGGTGACGAACCCGGTGGGGGCCGACGGGCGCTTTCTCCCGGACACGCCGCTCGTGGCGGGACTCAGGGTGGATGAGGCCAACCCGGTGATCATCGCCGCGCTGGCCGAGCGCGGCCGGCTGGTGCACCAGGAGAAGGTGCTGCACAGCTACCCGATCTGCTGGCGCCACAAGACCCCGGTCATCTTCCGCGCGACGCCGCAGTGGTTCATCAGCATGGAACAGGCGGGGCTGCGCGCGCACACGCTGCGCGACATCCCCGGCGTTGAGTGGACGCCGGCGTGGGGCGAGCCGCGCATCAGCGGCATGATCGAGAGCCGGCCGGACTGGTGCATCTCGCGCCAGCGCACCTGGGGCGTGCCGATTCCGCTGTTCGTCCACCGCGAGTCGGGCGAGCTGCATCCCCGCACCGGGGAGCTCATCGAGGCGGCCGCGGCGCGCGTCGAGCAAGGAGGCATCGATGCCTGGTTCGCGCTCGCACCCGGCGAGCTCCTCGGATCGGAGGCCGGGCACTACGACAAGGTCACGGACGTCATGGACGTCTGGGTCGACTCGGGACTCTCGTTCGAGTGCGTCGGCGCCGAGCGGCCCGAGATCGCAGCTCCCGTCGACCTCTATCTCGAGGGCTCGGATCAGCACCGCGGGTGGTTCCACAGCTCGCTGCTCATGTCAGAGGCGCTCTACGGGCGAGCACCGTATCGTGGCGTGCTGACTCACGGCTTCACGGTGGACGAGAAGGGCCGCAAGCAGTCGAAGTCGCTCGGCAACGTGATCGCCCCGCAGCGCGTGATGAACAGTCTCGGCGCCGACGTGCTGCGGCTATGGGTTTCCGCGACCGACTACGCCAACGAGATGAGCGTGTCCGATGAGATCCTGAAGCGCATGGCGGACTCCTACCGCCGCATGCGCAATACGCTGCGCTTCCTGCTCGGCAATCTCCACGGCTTCGATCCGGTGCGCGACGCGCTGCCGCTCGATGAGCTCGTGGCGCTGGATGCTTACGCGCTGGCACGCACGCGCGCGCTGCAGGCGGAGGTCCTCGATGCGTACCGCCACTACGCTTTTCATCTCATCTATCAGAAGATCCACAACTTCTGCAGCGTGGAGCTCGGCGGCTTCTATCTCGACGTGCTCAAGGACCGCCTGTACACCACACCTGCGCACGGCCGCGCGCGCCGCTCGGCCCAGACCGCGATGATCCACATCGCCGAATGCATGGTGCGCTGGCTCGCGCCGATCCTGTCGTTCACGGCCGAGGAGGTGTGGCGCTATCTTCCCGGCGAGCGGGCCGAGTCCGTCTTCCACGTCACCTGGCACGCGCCGCCCGAAGTGCCGCCGGGCGCCATCGACTGGGATGCGTTCATCGAGCTGCGCACCGACGTGACGCGCGAGCTCGAGAAGCTGCGTGATGCGGGCGCCATCGGCGCGCCGCTCGATGCCCGTATCGACGTGTACTGCCTGCCCGGGGAGTACCGGCGCTTTGCGGCGCTCGGCTCGGAGCTGCGCTTCCTCTTCATCACCTCCGAGGTACTCGTGCACGAGGTCCCGGCTCCACCCGCAGGTGCGGTTGCGGCCGCCCAACTCCCCGGCGTATGGCTCGCTGCGGCCTCGAACACTGATCCCAAGTGCGTGCGCTGCTGGC
>JASHQW010000294.1 GCA_030038875.1 Gammaproteobacteria bacterium
CGCGATCCGCAGCGGCGCCCCGCGGAGCCCGCCGAACCGGCCCGTCAGCGCCGTCTGGGTCACGACCGCCTTGACCCGCCCCCGGTCGAGGCGGTCGCGCAGGTCCTCGCGCTCGAGCAGCGTCGTCGCGGGGATGATCACGGCGCCGAGGCGTATGGCCGCCAGCATTGTCTCCCACAGCGCCGTGCAGTTCGGCAACATGATGAGGATGCGATCGCCCGGACTGACGCCCGCGCCGCGAAGGAACGTGGCCACCTGCGCCGAGCGGCGCGCCAGGCGCGCGAAGCTCAGCGTCTCATCGTCACCCGCGTCGTCCACCACCCGCAGCGCCGCGGCGTCGTTCCCCGCCGCGATCACGTCGAAGTAGTCGCGCACCCAGTTGAATTCCGTGAACGCCGGCCAGCGGAATCGCCGCAGCGCTTCGCCCAGGTCTTCCCGGCAGCCCAGCAGCTGATCCCGCGCCTCGAGAAACAACCGCGTGGTGCTCATACCCGGCTCCCGAGCCGCCCTTGCCGGCGGCTCGGGCCAGCTTAACATCGCCGCGCGTTAACATGGCGCCATGAATACCGCCCGCCTCGAGGCGTTCACCGACGGCGTGGTCGCCATCATCATCACCATCATGGTGCTCGAGATCCACGTGCCCCAGGGCAGCGATCTCGCGGCACTCAAGGCGGAGGCGCCGGTGTTTCTGGCTTACGTGCTCAGCTACGTGAACGTCGGCATATTCTGGAACAATCATCACCACATGCTGCACGTCACCGAGCGCGTCAACGGCAAGATCCTGTGGGCCAACCTGGTGCTGCTCTTCTGGCTGTCGCTGGTGCCGTTCGTCATCCGCTGGATCGACGAGGCGGGGTTCGTGTCCGCGCCGACCGCGGCCTACGGCGTGGTGCTGGCATGCGCGGCACTCAGCTACACGGGCCTGCAGGCGCAGATCATCGCGCTCAACGGCCGCGACTCGCGGCTCGCCGTGGCGACCGGTAGCGACTTCAAGGGGAAGCTTTCCATCGGGCTCTACGTCGCCGCCATCGTGCTGGCGTTCGTGCGTCCCTGGATTGCGATAGTCCTGTACGTTACCGTGGCTCTGATCTGGCTGGTGCCGGACACGCGCATCGAGTCGCTGCTGAGGAAATGAGAATGACCGCATGAAGGCCACCCCCGAGCGCCTCGAGGCGCGCTCCGCCGAGATCGGCGGTGGGCTCACCATCCGCCGCGCCCTGCCGAATCGCCACCGGCGAACCGTGGGCGCCTGGTGCTTCCTCGATCACGCGGGACCGATGAAGTTCGCCGCGGGCGGCGGCATGCACGTCGGACCTCACCCACACATCGGATTGCAGACCTTCACATGGATGATCGAGGGCGAGGTGGTTCACCGCGACAGTCTCGGCAACGAGCAGGTGATCACCCCCGGCCAGGTCAACCTCATGACCGCGGGAGCGGGCATTGCGCACGCCGAGGACTCGGCGCCGGGCCGCGCCGGAGAGCTGCATGCGGCGCAGCTGTGGATCGCGTTGCCCGAGCGCGAGCGGCACCGCCCGCCCGCCTTTCGCAACTATCCGCACCTGCCGCTCGTCGAGTCGGGCGGCTTCGGCGCGCGGGTCCTCGCAGGCAGCGCCTTCGGGCAAGCTTCTCCGGCCGAGGTGTACTCGCCGCTCGTCGGGCTGGATCTCAGCGCCACCGGCCGCGCGACGCTGCGCGTGCCGCTCGAGCCCTCGTTCGAGCACGCCGCCCTCGTCCTGAGCGGCGCCGTCACCGTGAGCGGCGAGGCACTCTCGCCGGGCACGCTCCTCTACTTCGCCCCTGGACGCGAGGAGCTCGCCCTGCGCAGCGAGTCGGCCGCGCGGCTGCTCCTGATCGGCGGGACCCCCTTCGGGGAGGAGATTCTCGTCTGGTGGAACTTCGTGGCGCGCACGCGCGAGGAGATCGCGCAAGCCACGCGCGACTGGAATGCCGGGCAGCGCTTCGGTGCCGTGCATGGCAGTCCCGCACGGCCCCTCGTCGCTCCGGAGGTCACCGGCCTCAACCTGCGGTCTTCGCCCCCCGGCGTAACCTGACACGAGCGCGCGCCCGCTCCGGCACGGCTAGAAGATCTCGATCAGCTGATAAACGGCTGAGCCCGCACGGGGCGTGATCGTACACCCGGAGCCGGGCCCGATCCTGAGCGCATCGAGCGCCGAGAGCGAGCGCTCCGTCGCTGCACGCCGGACGATGAGATCCGAGAGCGCGACCAGGAGCGTCGCGTCCGCGCGTGGCTCGAGCACCGCCGACTCGTGCGCGCATTTGCGCGTCAGTCTTGCAGTGCAGCGCGCGCGCCGCGTCATGACGTTGAGGTCGGTCACGGGCGCCGCGAGCGGCTCGGCAAACACCGGCACCTCCCCGGGAAAAGCGAGCGCGTCACTCTCCGGAGTGAGTGTCACTGCCGCGCGCCCCTCGATGACCAGCGACAGCCGGCCGCTCAATACCGCCATCCGCCGGTCGATCCCCGGAAATGGCGAGAACGGCCCCGCCGCGCGGATCTCCGCGATGCTCACCCGCCAGTCGAAGCCCGTGAGATCGCTCCCCGCCGGACAGACGGCCACCTCGCGGGTGAGGCCCCCGCCGTTCTTCCACGGCACCGGCGCGCGCTCGGCGGCGCGCAGCACCTCGAGCGACGGCGCGGGTACGCTCACCGCAGCGCTAGCCCCCCGCGAGCTGCAGCTTGAGATACACGAAGCTGAGCGCCCACATCTCGGCCGCCTGGCGGTGGTCGGCAGCGGCCGCGTGCCCGCCGTCGGTATTCTCGTAGAACAACACCGTGTGGCCCTGCTCCTGCATGCGCGCAGCCATCTTGCGCGCATGCACCGGAGTCACGCGGTCGTCGCTGGTCGCGGTGACGAAAAACACCGGCGGATAGCGCTTCGCCTTGCTCACGTTCTGGTAGGGCGAGTACCTCATGATCCAGGCGCGGTCGGCCGGTTTGTCAGGATCGCCGTACTCGGCCTCCCACGAGGCGCCGGCGCCGATGTGCGTGTAGCGGATCATGTCGATCAACGGCACCTGGCACACGACCGCGCCGAAGAGCTCCGGGCGCTCCACCATGTTGGCGCTGACCAGGAGTCCGCCGTTCGAGCCGCCCATGATGCCGAGCTGCTTCGCCGTGGTGATGCCGCGCTTCACGAGGTCCACGGCAACGGCCTGGAAGTCGTCGTAGGCCTTCTGGCGATTCCCGAGCAGCGCCGCCTGATGCCACGCGGGGCCATATTCGCCGCCGCCGCGAATGTTGGCAACCACGAACACGCCGCCGCGGGTGAGCCACAGCATGCCGAAATTCGCGGAATAGGTCGGCGTCAGCGAGATCTCGAAGCCCCCGTAGCCGTAGAGCACCGTGGGGGCGGGTCCGCTGAGGCTCCGCGAGCGTGTCACGAAGTAGGGAACCTTCGTGCCGTCCTTCGAGGTCGCAAAAAACTGCTCGGTCGCGAGCCCCGTGGCGTCGAAACGCGCCGGGAGCGACTTGATCGGCAGCGGCGTGCCCTCACCAGAGGTCGCGTACAGGGTCGTCGGCGTGGTGTAGCTCTCGAAGCGGAACTGCGCCTCCGGTCCCCAGGTATTCGCAGACACGATGCGGGTCGAGCCTCCGCCGGGCAGCGCCAGCGTGCTCTCGCTCCAGCTGCGGTTCGCGCCCGGACGAAACACATGCACGCTGCCGGTGACGTCGTGGTTGACCGAGACATACACCGCATCGCGGCCGGCGACCACCTCGTCGATCGAGCTGTGCTCATCCGGCGCATAGAGCAACTGGACGCCGGCGCGCATCGAGCTCTCTGCGACTTCTGCCTGGAAGGCAACCAGGGAGCCCTTGCGAATCGGCCGCAGATTCACATTCATTGCAGCGACCTCGGGCGGCGGGCTCCAGTCCTCGCGCAGCGTGAAGAGAAGATTGTCCCCCTGGGCACCCTTGAGGTCCGCGCCGAGCGGCACGGGGAGCTTGCGCGTCGTGCCATCGCTCGCGAGCCAGTAATACTCGGTGGTGAAGAAGGTGATGGCGCGTTGAATCACCGCCATCGTTGCGGAAGGATCGTGGAATACCACGGCGACGGAACCGACGTCGCCCTCCTTGCCCTCGTACACCGTGCGCGCGCTCGCCATCGGCTCGTCGCGCTTCCAGAGCTTGACGATGCGCGGGTAGCCCGACGAGGTCATGGAGCCCGGGCCGAAGTCGGTCCCGAAGACCACCGTGTCCTCGTCGAGCCAGGTGATCTGGGACTTAGCTTCCGCGAGCTCGAAGCCGCCCTTCACGAACGTCCTGGCGTCGGGATCGAACTCGCGCACCACGGCGGCATCGCCGCCGCCGCGCGAGAGCGTGAGCAGGCAGCGCTTGAGCGAGGGTGTGCAGTCGGCGCCCTTCCACACCCAGTTCTCGTGCTCGTCCTGCGCGAGCTTGTCGACATCGAGCAGCACGTCCCACGCGGGCGCGGCGCTCGCGTAGTCGGCGATGGTCGTGCGCCGCCAGATGCCCTTGGGATGCTGCGCGTCCTGCCAGAAATTGAAGACGTACTGATGATCGAGCTCGCCGTAGGGGATGCGGTCGGTGGCATCCAGCACCCTGAGAATGGCGTCGTAGTCCTTCTGGTAGTCGGGATCCGCCTGCAGGACGGCGATCGACTTCGCGTTCTGCGCCTTCACCCATTCCAACGCCTTCGCGCCGTGAACCTCCTCGAGCCACAGGTACGGATCGTCGGCGCCAGAGGCCGCCTGCGGGTTCTTGTCCACTTTCGCTCCTGCGAGTAAGGCGGCGCCGATGAGGCCCGCCAGGGCCATGAGAGCCACCCTTGCCTGTCCACTCATGGATGCCCTCCCTCGGCGTAGGCTGCGGGGCGGCGCGCGTAAATGCCGAACCCGCAGATGACTGCGTAGCAGACCGCCGGCACGATCATTGCGGCCTTGAGGCCGGCGAGGTCGGCCATGCGTCCGGTGATGAGCGGCACGATCGCGCCGCCCACGATCGCGACACAGATGATGCCCGAGGCCTCGGCGGCCCGCGGCCCGAGCCCCTCGCAGGCGAGCGTGAAGATCGTCGGGAACATGATGGAGTTAAAGAGGCCGATCGCGAGCAGCGACCAGCCGGACACGGCTCCGGTCGTGTTGGCAGAAATGAGCAACAGCGTGATTACGGCAGCGGCGACAAACGCGAGCACCCTGCCCGGCGAGAAGATCCGCAGCAGATAGGACCCGACGAAGCGCCCGACCATTGCGCCGCCCCAGTAGAAAGGAACATGCTTGCCCGCCTCCTCCGCTCCCAGGCCGAGGACGCTCGACTGCATCAGGTAGTTCACGATCACCGAGCCGATCGCAACCTCACCTCCCACATAAACAAAGATGCATAAGGTCCCGTAACTAAAGCGTGGGAGCTTGAGCAAGCTCAGGTAGTGCGAGAGCGTCGGCATCTCGCTCGGGGACTCGACGAGCTTATTCCGCGCGAGCCATACGAGAGCCGCGATTACGGTGAGCGCGGTGGCGAGGCCCAGGTAGGTGCGCACGATCACCTGGGTCTCCTGGGTGCGGAACAGCGCCAGGGCGGCGCCCGAAAGCTTCGAGGGATCGATCTGCGAGAGGGAGCCGAGGATCAGAATCGAGCCCCCGTAGGGGAATATCGTGGTCCCGAGGGAGTTGAAGGCCTGCGCGAAGGTCAGGCGGCTGTGCACCGTCTTCGGCCGCCCGAGCATCGAGA
Source organism: Gammaproteobacteria bacterium (assembly GCA_030038875.1). GTDB lineage: Bacteria > Pseudomonadota > Gammaproteobacteria > Steroidobacterales > Steroidobacteraceae > 13-2-20CM-66-19. Next base: position 5,708 of record JASHQW010000294.1, read on the forward strand.
TCAGGGGATTCGCGACCACCTGCACGATGGTGATGCCGGAGGCCAGCACGAAGATCGCACCGAGGAAGGCGATGAAAAGGCCCGATGACGAGGCGGGGATGAACAGCAGGCACCCCGCTGTCATGGTCATGAGACCGAGCGCCGCGGTGCGCATGTAGCCGATGCGCGCCACGATCGCGGCGCCTGGAATCGAGATGAGGAAATAGGCGATGAAGAACGAAAACTGCACCAGCATCACCTGGGCGTAGTTGAGCGTGAACAGCGCCTTGAGCTTCGGGATGATCACGTCGTTCAAGCTCGTGATCCCGCCGAACATGAAAAAGAGCGCAAACACGAACAGGCGCAGCGTCCGCACCGAGGACTCGGACGCGCCGATACCCGCACTCGCACTCGCCTGCTGCACAACTGGATTTACCAAGAGCTCCCCTCGCCTTCAGCCACGTTGCTCTGCCATCGCCGCCGCCGGATACAGCGCCATGAGGGCGGCGGTGACTCCGTTGGTCCAGCCGAAGCCATCCTGCAGCGAGTATTCACCACCCCCGCCGCCGCGCTCGGTGAGCACGTCGTACTTCTCCACGAGCTTGCCGCTCTCGCGGTAGACGCGCCTGACATTGCGCAACCAGTGATGCGCGATCGACTCGGCGAGCTGCCGCTCGCCGTAGCGATTGAAACCCGACACGGCGATCCACTGCAACGGCGCCCAGCCGTTCGGCGCATCCCATTGCTGCCCGGTCACGAGCGGTGTGGTGATGAGGCCGCCGGATTTGAGCAGCGTGCCGCGAACCGCGGTGGCGACGCCCTGCGCCTGCTGCGGCGAGGCGCAACCGAAAAAAAGCGGATAGACAGTGGCGGCCGAAAGGCGCGCAATGCCCGCACGCTCCGTCCAGCGATAGTCGAAGTAGACGCCGGACGAGCCGTCCCAGAGATAGCGGTCGATGGCCGCGCGCCGCGTGGCGGCCCGGCGGCGGAACTCGGCGGCGCCCGCCTCGTCCGCCCGCTGCTCGCAGCCCGCGAGGATTGCGCTCTCGAGCCCGAACAGCAGGCTGTTGAGGTCGACCGGGACGATCTCCGTGGTGACGATCGTCCCCAGGGTGCGCGCATCGGCGAACCAGCGGGAGCTGAAATCCCAGCCGCTCTCGGCGGCGGCACGGATGTCGCGAAACACCTGGCTCGGCGCTCGCCCGCCCACGCGCGCGAGCTCCATGTCCTCGCGGTACGCCTCATCGCGCGGGGTGTCGCGATCGTCCCAGTAGCGGTTGAGGATCGCGCCGTCGGGCATGGCGACCGCGCGGCGATGCGCCGCGCCCGCTGCGAGCCCGGCGGCACCTTCCATCCAGAACCCATACTCGCGCCGGAGCTGCGGCAGATAGCGCGCATAGGCCTCCCCGGGAGGCCCCGGCAGGAGTCCGGCCATGGCGAAGAAGAACGGCGGCTGCGAGCGGCTGAGATAATAGGTGCGCGTGCCGTTCGGAACGTGTCCGTAGCGGTCGATCAGGTGCGCGAAATCCTCGACCATGTCGGCGACCAGATCCGCGCGGCCGCTCTCGAGGAGCCCCAGCATGGTGAAATACGAGTCCCAATAGTAGATCTCGCGGAACCGCCCACCCGGAACGACGTATGGCTTCGGCAGCGGCAGCAGCGACGACCAGCGCGGCGCGCTCGGGCTCGTGCGGGTGAGCGGACTCCAGAGTGCATCGATGTGCGCCGCGAGCGTCGTCTGCTTCGACGGCGCTGCGACCGGGGGCGGATCCTGAGGCAGCGCGAAGTGCGAGTCCACGAAGCGCCGCAGAGCCTCGGGCGAATCGGGGCGTGTCGCCCGGTACGCGGCCAGGATCGTCTCGGGCGCCTCGCGCGGCACCGCATCCACGAAGGTCTTGCTGTCCGGGTAGATGCCGGCGGTCTGCACCGCGACGAACAGCTCCCCGAACAGCGCCTGGGGCGGCTGCGGGATGTCCGACATCGCGAGCGCGCCTGTGCCGGGGCGGCCTATGGCTGCTCCCAGGACTCGGTCGGCACCTCGCCCGGGGCGGGCAGGGAGCGGAGGTAGGTCACGAGCGTCCACACACCGTCTGCCCCGAGGACCCCGCCGAAGGCCGGCATGCCCTTCGGCCGGCCGTAGTAGATCGAGGAGAACACCTCGGCGTCGGCGCCGCCATAGCGCCAGCGCCCATCGCCGAGGTTCGGGCCCACCCAGCCGCTCCCCTGGGCGCCGTGGCAACCGTCGCAGTTCATGGCGGTAAAGAGCTGCGCTCCGCTTTTCGCCACCGCCGCATCGCCGGCGTGCGGATTCCTCAGCACACCGCCCGTCGGCTCGATGCCGCCGGCCGCCACGTGCGCCTCGTAGGTGACGGCCGGTGGCGGTGCGTTGGTTGCGGCCGCCGGTGGGTTCGCCTCGCGCGCACAGGAGGCGAGCGCCATACAGGCGAGAAACGCGACCAGGGTGCGACGCACGCTCACAGTCCGAAGATCCAGACGATGCCGCCCTGGCTCGTGTGGCGCGCAATGTCCTTGATGTAGTCCGCGGGTGCGCGCACGTCCGTCGGATCGTCGGAGCGCGTATCCCCGGCGAGCAGCGCCCAGTCCCCGCCGATGCCGGCGTAGATCGCGACGTATTCCTTGCCGTCGGGACCGCGGTAGGCGATCGGGTTGCCCACTACGCCCGAGCCCACCTTGAATTTCGAGAGCATCTGCCCGGAGCGGGCGTCGACCGCCTTGAACCAGCCGTCGAGCGTTCCATAAAAGGCAACATCGCCGGCGGTCACCAGCGCGCCGCTCCAGCTCGGGTACGACTCCTTGTCCTCCCACACCTTTCTGCCGCTCGCGGCATCCCAGGCAATGAAGGCGCCGAGGTTTCCTCCCGGACCCGGATGGTAGGGGCTGTCCACGCCGATGTACGGGGTGCCGCGCAGATGCGTAGCGTGCGCGGCGGTGTAATCCATGCACAGGTTGTTGGTGGACGTATAAAAGAGGCGGGTACGCGGCGAGTAAGCCGGCGGAGATGCCGGACTCACCGCACCCTCGAGACTCGGACACACGCCCGCGACCTTGCCCTTGGAGACACCGGTCTGCCTGGCAGGATCGATCACGGGACGTCCGGTCGTGAGGTCGACGGAGAGCGCCCAGTTCAGGTGCGCAAACGGCGCCGCTACCAAGAGCCTCCCGGTGGCCCGGTCCAACGTGTAGGCGAAGCCGTTCTTGTCGAAGTGCACCAGCGCCTTGACCGCTTTCCCTGCGATCGTCAAGTCCGCCAGCACCATCGCGCCGGTGGCGTCGTAGTCCCAGTTGTCGTGCGGCGTAAACTGATAGGCCCACACCAGCTCCCCGGTCCCGGGCCGCCGCGCCAGCACGCTGGCGCTCCACTTATTGTCGCCGGCGCGCACCTCGGGGTCATAGGGAGCCGCATTTCCGGTGCCGTAGTAGAGGAGATCGAGCTCGGGATCGTAGGAGATCCAGCCCCACACCGGAGCGCCGCCGGTCTTCCAGCTGTCACCGGCCCAGCTCGTGGCGCCGACATCCACCCCGCCGTCGTAGGGCGGCCTGAAGGTGCCGGGCCGCGCGAGCATGTCTGCATCCGGACCCATATTGTGGCCGGTCCACACCGTCTTCCCGGTGTTGAGATCCAGAGCCTTCAGCCACCCATAAATACCGAACTCACCGCCGGAGGCGCCGACGATCACGTGGTCGGCGACCACCAATGGCGCCATGGTGACCGTCTCCCCGCTGCCGAGGTCGGCGATCGCCGTCTTCCACAGCTCCCGGCCCGAGCGTGCATCGACCGCCACCGTGTGACCGTCGAGCAGGTTATAGACGATCCGTCCGTCGACATAGAACGCGCCGCGATTGACCGCATCGCAGCAGGCCACCCCGAGCGCGTTCGCGCTGACATCCGGGCGGTACTTCCAGCGCAGCGGATATCCCTCCTTGCGCAAGTCGAACGCGTACAGCACGTTCGGCCAGGGCGTGACGACATACATCGTCTCCCCCACCACCAGTGGCTGGCCCTCGTGTCCCGTGAGCACCCCCGTCGAAAAGGTCCAGAGAGGATGGAGTGCGTGCGCATTCTGCGCATTGATCTGCGCCAGGCCGCTGTAGCGTGTGGCCGCGTAGTTCTTCGCCGGCATGGTCCACTGGCCATCGTCCACAGCCGTGGCCGCGCCGCCCGCCGCCCAGGCGTTCGCAATGCCGAAGCACAGGAAACTCGCGAGGGAGAATGCGCACCGCATGCCAAAGCCATTATCCGCAGCCGAGTCGCGACGAGTAAAGGGCCCAAAGTCTCCAACAAGGGTATCTTCCACCGCTGCCCTCACAGCCTCGGCACGGGACCAGAGAACTGCAGCCATGAGCCTGATAGATCCCGATCAGAGACCCGCAGTCGAGAAGCTGCAGCGTGATTTCGGTGCTCCCGGAGACGCGGTGAAGTTCATGACGACCACCAAGGCGGTCGCCACGCTGGTGCGCAACCAGCATTCGATCGCAAGCGTGCTGCAGCGCTGGCGCAGATCCCGATTGAAGCGCTCGAGACTACCGCCACCGGCACGTGGGACCTGCGCGGCCTGTTTCGCATCGCGGATACCGAGCCCGGATACAAGGAGATCACGATCGAGACCCGGGTGAGCACCCCGGCGCCCGCAGAGGAAGTCGCCGCGGCCGTGCGCCGCACGCGCCGCGGCTGCCCGATCTTCGCCATGCTGCGCAAGGAGACGGCGCTTAGGGTGCGTCTCATCGTCAACGGGCAGCCGGTTCTCCTCTAAGCAGACGCGTTCCCGGCGACGCGCGGATTCAACTCTTGAACGCTACGGTCATCAGCCGTGCCCGGCGATGCGCGGCGTGCCGAAAAGCGTTATCGTAAACGTGGCGGTAGCCGCTGGTTTCACGAACAACATCAAACAACTCTGAGGGGAACCCAACCGTGAACGTCTACAAGATCGTTGGATTGTTAGGTGTGCTGGTCGCCATCGTTGCGGCATTTGTGAACGTGCCCTACTCCGAGCCGATCATGGCAGTCGCGGGCCTGGTCGTAGGTCTCAGCGTCGCCGCTGAGCACCACGTACGCGTGATTGTCTCGGCCCTGGCGCTGCATACGGTCGCAAATGCCTTCAACGGCATCCCTGCAGCCGGCGCGTCGATCAGCACGATTCTCGCGAACTTCGGCGTTCTGGCCGCCGGCGCCGCGCTGCTGATCATCGTGCGCAACATGTACGAGCGACTGAAGCCTTTCTAACGCACCGCTTGCGCCACCGGGGACCCGCCGCCGCGGGTCCTCTTGTTGCACAGCTACTGCGCCGCGGGAAGCTCGCTGAAGACATCGGGCGGTATATGGGCCCGCATCTTCGCGGGGGGCTCGTTCACGAGGTCTTTGCCCACCTCGGCCGCGAGGTGCGGCCGCAGCGAGTCGGGCAGCACCTTGCGCAGAAGCCCGAGGAAGGCCGGCGCGGCCATCACCACCAGCCGGTCAAACTCACCATTGTGGCGCGCGCGTTCGATCTGCTCGGCGACCTGGCGGGCGAACAGCTCGGCCTCGTGCTTGCGCGGCCGCCGCTCTCCGCCGGTGCCGTGATGGGCCGTCGCCCCGCGTCGGCCCGGAGCCAGCAGAGCATGATCGGAGAATCGCCCCGGGCGGTCAGACTTCAGGTCGCGGTCGTGCAGATGCGCGAGTGGATCAGTGAGGCGTGTTGCGAACTTCGGCTCTCCGGTCCGCGATTCCAGGTCGTAGAAAGCCGCCTCGGCCTGATTCGCGACGACGATGCGGATGCGCATGTTTTCTCTCCTAAGCGTCGACCTCGGGCGCGGGATGCTCGTGCGCCTTCTCCGGCTTCTCGGTCATAGTCGCTTCGGTCAGCATCAGTACGCTCGCGACCGAGACCGCGTTCTCGAGCGCGGTGCGTACCACCTTCACGGGATCGACGATGCCGGCTTCAAACAGATCCACGAACTGCTGGCTGGCGGCGTCGAAGCCCACGTTGCCGCTGCCGTGCAGCATGCGATCGACCACGACACCCCCGTCGGCAGCGGAATTCTCGGCAATCTGCCGCGTCGGCGCCTCGAGCGCGCGCCGCAGGATCTGCACCCCGGTGCGCTCATCACCGCTGCACTCGGCCTCGGCAGCCGTCACAGCCGCGCCGGCGCGCAGCAGCGCGAGACCACCCCCGGCCACGATGCCCTCGGCGACCGCGGCCTTGGTCGAGCTGATGGCATCGTCGAGTGCCTCCTTTTTCGATTTCATCTCCGACTCCGAAGGCGCGCCGGCGCGAATGACCGCCACGCCGCCTGACAGCTTGGCGAGACGCTCCTCGAGCTTCTCGCGATCGTAGTCGCTGGTGGTCTTCTCGAGCTCCTTGCGGATCATCTGGATGCGACCGTCGATCTGACTCTTGGCGCCATAGCCGCCGATGATGGTGGTGTTGTCCTTGTCCACGACGACGCGCTTCGCCCGACCGAGCTGCGCCAGCTTGACGTCCTCGAGCTTGATGCCGAGCTCCTCGGAGATGACCTGACCGCCGCTGAGCGTGGCGATGTCCTGCAGCAGCGCCTTGCGGCGATCCCCGAAGCCGGGGGCCTTCACCGCGGTGCTCTTCAGCACGCCGCGCATCTGGTTGACGATCAGCGTCGCCAGCGCTTCGCCCTCGATCTCCTCGGCGATGAACAGGATCGGCTTGCCGGCCTTCGCCACCTGCTCAAGCAGCGGGATGATGTCTTTGATGATGTTGAGCTTGCGGTCGCATACCAGCACGTAAGCGTCCTCGAGCACCGCTTCCATGGTGTTCGGATCGGTGACGAAGTAGGGCGACATGTAGCCGCGATCGAACTGCATCCCGTCGACCACCTCGAGTGTGGTCTCGGTGGTCTTCGATTCCTCCACGGTGATGACGCCGTCGCCCCCCACCTTCTCCATGGCGTCCGCGACCAGCTCGCCGATGGTCGCGTCGTTGTGCGCGGAGATCGTGGCGACCTGCGCCTTCTCCTTGCGGCTGCCGACGGGCTTGGCCATGCCCTTCAGCGCCTTGACCGCCGCTGCCAGCCCGCGATCCAGCCCGCGCTTGAGGTCGATGGCGCTCGCCCCGGCGGCAAGGTTGCGCAGGCCTTCCGCATACATCGCCTGCGCGAGCACCGTGGCCGTGCTGGTGCCGTCACCCACGGCATCCCCGGTCTTCTCCGCGGCCTGCCGCAACATGCGCGCCCCGAGGTTTTCCTCCGGGTCGGCGAGCTCCATCTCCTTGGCGATCGTCACCCCGTCATTGCAGACGATGGGTGCGCCCCACTGCTTCTGGATGAGCACGGACTTCGACTTCGGCCCGAGAGTGATGCGCACGGCGTCCGCGAGCTGTGCCGCCCCGCGCAGTACCTTCTCGCGCGCGGCGGACCGGAACAGAACCTGCTTTGCCGTCATGCGACGATCCGTCCAAACGGATCCCAGCGGATGACGCTCATATTCCTGCCTCCTTTGCGCTGTCTTTGCCGCCAGCGCCCCGATAATTCTCGGTGCTGCGCGGCCACAATTCAGAGTCGCACAACTACCTACGGTTCCCCGCCTGCGCGCCTCCTCTGGGCCAAAGCCGCGCCAGCGGCTAAGCACAAGCCACGATGGCGGCGCCGCTAGCGCGGGCGATAGCCCATGTCCGCGGGCGATTTGTCGATGCGCGACCGCAGGAAGCTCGCCTGCCGCAGCAGCCCGAGCTTGGCTATGCCGCGGTAGGCGACCTCGACCACCAGGCGTGGCTCGACCCAGCTGACCGAGCTCAAGGGGAAAGGTACGTGCCTGGGCAGCGCGACGGTCGCTGTCCCAACGCGCAGTCTCGCCAGCTCCTGCGCCATGGCTTGCAGCTGTTGGCTATCGAAGCCCGTGCCGACGCGGCCGACATAGCGCAACCGCCCCGACTCGACCGCCGCCAGCAGCAAGGCGCCGAATCCCTGCCGTGTGCCACGCGGCGCCGTATAGCCGACCACTATGAACTCCTCGCTGAGCGCGCGCTTGACCTTGACCCAGTCGCGGCTGCGGCGGAATGAATAGGAGGACTCGGCGCGCTTGCAGACGATCCCCTCGAGGTCGTGCTTGACCGCGCTGGCGTAGGCCTGCTGCGCGTGGCCGACCGTGTGGGTGCTGTAGATGAGGCGGCGGTCCGCGCCGCGCAGCAGTTTCTCGAGGAGCTCTTTGCGCTGGACCAGAGGCACCCGCGACAGATCGACTTCTTGCAGCGCAATCAGATCGAAGATCGCATAGCAGAGCCGCGCGTCCTCATGAGCTTCGAGCGCGCCCTCGAGCGCGTCGAAATCGCTGCGTCCGCCGGCATCGAGGGCCACGAGCTCGCCGTCCAGCCGCGCACTCGTCACCGGCAGTGCCTCGATGGCGCGGGCCAGGTGCCCCAGCCGGGCGGTCCAGTCGAGGTCGTTGCGCGAGCGCAGCCGCACCTTGCCGCGCTCGAGATCCGCGAGCAACCGATAACCGTCCCACTTGGTCTCGCACAGCCAGCCCTCCCCTGTCGGGGGCGCAGGCACGAGCGTGAGCAACTGCGGGGCGAAGGCGCCGCTCAGCCTCGTCACGCGCGCGCCCGGCAGCGCCAGCGCGAGCGCGCGCCACGGCTTAAGGGATCTGACTGAAGATGCGCGTCCGCGCGTCATAAGCAAGCATCTCGGCGTACCGCCCCCAGTCGATCAGCGTCATCAGCGTCCGCTGTGCGTCCTCGCGATGCAGATGATCCTGCAGCTCGAGCTCGAAGCGCTCACGCGGCGCGCGGTGATCCGGCCGCTCCTCGAGCACCTGGATGACGTGCGCCGCGAGCGGCACGAAGCGCAGCAGATGCTCCCTGAACAAGCGCTTGCGCTCGTCGGTCGAGCTGCCGGAGTACACGCGTCCGGCGGCCGTCAGCCGGATGGTCGCCTGCCTGAGCTCGGCAAAGCCGAGCAGCTGCAGCGCGGCTACGATCGGCAGCAGCTCGTCGACCTTCAAAGCGAGCGCCCCGGCGATCTCCGCCAGCTCGCACTGTCCCTGATAGGCCGGCGCGGCGAGCGTCTCCACGAAGCCGTTCAGCCGATTGATCGCCGCGCGCGGCAAGCCGTGCGGCCGATCAGCGGGCGAGGCGCTGACCGCCGCGAGCGATTCCGCCATCCGCGAGGTCAGCGTCGCGTAGATCTCGCCGACCAGGGCGCGGAAGCTAGCGGCGAAGCGGTTGCGCGGCTGCGCGAGCGGGATGCGGATCTCGGCGGCGATCTGCCCGGGATGAGAGCCGAGAACCAGAACCCGGTCGCACATCAGCACCGCCTCTTCGATGTTGTGGGTCACGAGCAGCACGGCCTCCGTCGGGAGTCTGCGCTCGATCCACAGGTCCATGAAATCCGTGCGCAGCGTCTCCGCGGTGAGGACGTCGAGGGCCGAGAAGGGCTCGTCCATGAGCAGCAGCACGGGGTCGCTGACGATCGCGCGTGCGAAGCCGACACGCTGGCGCATGCCGCCGGAGAGCTCCCGCGGGTACGCCGACTGAAAGCCGTCGAGCCCTATGAGGTCGATGGCCGCGAGCGCTCGCCGCTGCCTCTCGGCTGCAGACAGATCCAGCGCATCTAGACCGAGCTCCACGTTGCGTTGCACCGTGAGCCAGGGATAGAGCGCGAAGGTCTGAAACACCACGGCAATGCCCGCTGCGGGGCCTGCCAGGGGCTGGTCGCGATAAAGTACTTCTCCCGAGGTGGGCTTGATCAGCCCGGCCGCAATGCGCAGCAGCGTGGACTTGCCGCATCCCGAGCGCCCGAGCAGCCCGAGGATCTCGCCCGGCGCAAGGCTCAGATCGACGTTCGTCAGCACCGGCAGCGGCTCGCCGGATGGCTTCGCGTAAGCCATGCAGATCTGGCGCAGAGCGAGGATGGGAGTGCGCGCTGCCGACATGTCAAGCGAGTCGGGTGCGCCGCTCAGCAAAGGCGTACAGCGGACGCCACAGCAGGCGGTTCATGGCGACCACGTACACCGACATGACGGCGACTCCGAGGGCAATGCGCGGATAGTCTCCGGCCTGTGTCATCTGCGTGATGTACGCGCCCAGTCCTCCGCCATTGAGCCTGGTCGAGCCCCAGTTGACCGCCTCCGAGACGATGCTGGCGTTCCAGGCGCCGCCCGAGGCGGTGATCGCGCCGGTCACGAAGTAGGGGAAGATTCCGGGCAGGATCGCCTGCCGCCACCAATGCGGCGTTCGCACGCGGAAGCTGGCCGCCGCCTCGCGCAGATCGCTCGGAAACGCGCTCGCCCCCGCGATGACATTGAACAGGATGTACCACTGCGTTCCGAGGATCATGAGCGGGCTGAGCCACACCTCGGGCGCCAGGCGATATTTCACGATCACGAAGACTGCCAGCGGGAACAGAAGATTTGCCGGGAAAGCGGCCAGGAACTGCGCGATCGGCTGAACGATAGCCGTCAGTCTCGGTCGCAGCCCGACGGCCACGCCGATCGGCACCCAGACGAGTGACGCGAGTGCTACCAGCACCATGACCCGCAGCAGGGTGAGCAGGCCGCTGCGGCTCGCCTCCGCCACGTCGCCCCACGAGAGCGTGTTCCGGGCAAAGCGCAGGAGCGCCCAGGCCAGGCAGCCGATCGCGACGGCGACCGCCAGCAGCCAGATGACATCGAGCAGGCGCTGCGAGCCCGGCCTCCGCAGATGCGGCAGGCGCAGCCCCGGCGCCAGCAGACGAGCGTCCCCCACGCGTTGCAGCCCCGCCGCCGCCATCCGGTTGACGGACTGAAAGATCGCCGCCTGCTGGAATAAACCCAGTACCCAGCTCCGCGGCACGCGCTGCGCCGCCGTCTGCTCGAAGCGAAACTTGTCACTCCACGCGACCAGCGGCCGAAACAGCAGCTGGTCGTAGAGAGTGATGGCGACGCTCATGGCGACGATCGCCCACCCCACGCAGGCGAGGTTGCGCTCCTCGATGGCGCGCGCCACGTACGAGCCGACTCCGGGAAGTGCGATCTGCAGATCACCCACCGAGATGGCTTCCGAGGCCACGACGAAGAACCATCCTCCCGACATGGACATCATGGTGTTCCAGACGAGACCGGGCATGGCGAAGGGCACGTCGAGCCGCCAGAAACGCTGCCAGGGGGAGGAGCGGAAGCTGCGGCTTGCTTCGTCGAGATCGCTGGGGACCATGCGTAGCGACTGGTAGAAGCTGAACGCCATGTTCCACGCCTGGCTGGTGAAGATGGCGAAGATCGCCGCCAGCTCAGGCCCGAGCGTGCTGCCGGGAAAGAGCGAGACGAAGAAAAGCACCGTGAACGACAGGTAGCCGAGGACCGGCACCGACTGCAGCACGTCGAGCAACGGGATCAGGACCATCTCCGCGCGCCGGCTCTTGGCGGCAAGGGTTGCATAGGTCAGAGTGAAGAGAATCGAGGCGAGCAGCGCCACGAGCATGCGCAGCACCGTACGCAGCGTGTAGAGCGGCAGTGCCTCCGGAGACAGTGAGATCGAGACTGCCTGCAGGTGAGCGGTGGGCTCGATCATCTGGCGCGCACCACCGCCCAGCAGGATGACGAGCCCGACCACCAGAACCAGGGCCGCCAGATCCCGCCAGCCCGGCAGCCGCTGACGGTATTGCCCCGCGTGCAGCGCGAGCGGATCCTGATGAATGGTGTGCGCCCCGTGCATCAGAGGTCAGACAGAGGCTCGGTATGGCCGAGACACGAGTGACACCATAGCGGCTGTGCGTGACCGTTCTTGTGGCAACCGAAAGTATCACACGCACTTGCGTAATTGGATCGAGGCCAAAGCCCATGCCGCTCGTACCCGCGCGGCCGAACAGCCGCTCGTGCTGGCCCACGGGCCCGGGGCGTCGTTGACGCAGACGCTCCGCGCTGCGGCTTCAGTACCGGATCCCGAGCTCCACTCCGTAAAAGCGCGGCGCCGTGATGTCGGTGAACGGGGTGCCGAGCGTGGTGGCGGTGATGTTGTTGATGCCGGTGGCGTACTGCTTGTCGAAGAGGTTATTGCCGTATACCGCCACAGTTACCGGCGCGCGGCCGCCGCTGGTCCACCCGAGCCGGGCGTCGGCGCGCGTCTCGGCGGTACCGATGTGGAATGCCGGGATGTCGAGGCAGCTGCCCTGGGCCGCGGAGTCGGCATTGCAGCGCTGTGCCCCCGTGTAGGCGCTCTGGAACAGCAGGTCGACATCGCCGCCGGCGACGTTGTGCCAGCGGTAGTCGAAGCCGCCGGCCACTGACCAGAACGGCGTGCCGACCGCCTGTCCCGCGAGGTTGGTGCCGTCCGGGGCGATGTAGCTCACGTAGGTCTGGTCGATGTAGGCGGCAATCAGCCTGAGGCTCAGGGCATCGGTCGCCTGCCAGCGGGTCTCGAAGTCGACGCCGGTGGCGTGCTGATCCGAGGTGGTCACCTCGTACTCCGGAATCACGCTGGTATTGGTAACCAGCGTGAGGTTCTGCAGGTGCGTGTACAGATAATAGTACACCGAGGCATTCAGCAGCAGCCGGTGATCGAGCAGCTCGCTCTTCACACCGAGCTCGTAGTTGCTCACGTGCTCGGGATCGTAGATGGCGCCCGGCGACAGCGCGTTGTAGCCGCCGGCCTCGTAGCCGCGCGAGTACGACAGGTAAAAGAGCTCGCTGTCGACCGGCTTGTAGTCGAGCACCACGCGCGGACTCAGATCGGTCCAGCTGTTGTGCAGCCGGTAAGGTGCATCGGTGGAGATCGGGTAGTTGAACACCAGGTTCTGATCGAACGGGAATGGCGGCAGCGGGAAGCCCACCTGCGTGAGCTCCGCGAGGCTGGCATCGAGCGCGGTGGCGATGCGCGGCGGGTTGTACCAGCTGAAGTCCTTCTGATCGTCGGTGAAGCGCACGCCGGTGGTCAGGTTCCACTGCGAGGCCACGTGCCAGATGACGTCGCTGTAGAGGGCCGTGGCGCGCGCGTACAGCTGGTTGTACATGCTCTCCTGCCACGGGTCGCCGAGCAGCGAGATGCCGAGCAGCGGCTGCGTCACGGCGCTGATCGGCCCGTAGACCCCGCCGGGGATTCCCTGCGTGTTGTTGAGCAGCGTGTCGATGGTGTTGGTGTAGAGGTTCAGCTGGCTGTCCTGCCAGCCGTCCTCGTAGTAGTAGCTCGCCCCGACCACCCAGTCGGCGAGCGAGCTCTTGCCGTGCAGGGTGAACTCCTGCGAATAGCTGGTGTTGCGCTCGATGTTGGCGTCGTCGAAATACAGGTACAG
>JASHQW010000295.1 GCA_030038875.1 Gammaproteobacteria bacterium
GGCCCGTGGCTTGGCGGGCAAGAAGGTGGAGGTGGTGAACTATCCGGACGGGCGGTTCGCGGTTCAATTCAACGGAACGGCGCTCGATTTCAAGGTGTTCGACAAGATCCAGAAGGTGCAGCCGGGCGCGATCGTCGACAACAAACGGCTGTCAGCCGTATTGGTGTTAGCGGCGGCGAGAAAGCGCGTCTAAACGGCGCGCATCCAGCATCGCTGTCGCGGGCGGCCGATGGTATGGGGCCGGGCTCGGACTTGACCGATCGGAGGTCTGGAGAGTTGCGGTGTCGTCCGACTGCGGCGAGGGTGCCGTCGTGCTCGCGGCCGTCCAGGACGCTGCGCGCCGCTGCGCGGTCGCCTGCGGCGATCCTTGACCGCCGCTGCGCGCGCCGGCTGTGGAGAGCGCAGGTCGGGACGACGGGATGGCCGTCTTGATCGAACAACAGGATGATTACTGTGGGGGTCGAGGTTGATCAGAACGATGGTTCATCGCCGGCATCGTCGCTGTCGCGGGCCTCGCGGTTTGTGCGCTGCTGCTGCAGCAGCGCCTGCAGTTGGTGGTTGTAGAGAGCACAGATCTTGTCGCGCAGTTCGTCGATCAGTTCGAACACGGCGAGCGCCTCTTCGGGGGTCCAGGTGGCCGGGATCTCGAGGGTGAGCGGGCGCAGATGCGTGGGCAGCTGCTTGTCGGTCGGCATGCTCATGACCGGGCTGCCCGACGCTGGCGGGCGCGTTGCTCGGTGCGTTCGCGGGCTTCCTTGAGGCGATAGGAGTCGCCTTCGATGGCGACGATCTCGGCATTATGGAGAAGCCGGTCGACCAGCGAGACGACGCAGGCGGCGTTGGGGAACACCTCGCGCCATTCGGCGAACGGGCGGTTGGTGGTGACCAGCGTGCTTTTGTTCTGATAGCGCCGCGAGATCAGTTCGAACATCAGGTCGGCATGGCGGTTGGAGTAGGAGAGATAGCCGACTTCGTCGACGACGAGGAGCTGCGGGCGGGCGTAATGGCGCAGGCGGCGGCGCAAGGCGGAATCGCTGTCGAGCGCCGCGAGATCACCAAGCAGCTGGCCGGCGCTGGTGAACAGCACGGTATGTCCCTCGATCAGGGCTTGGTGGGCGATGTTCTGGGCAATTGTCGATTTGCCGACACCGTTGGGACCGACGAGAACGACGTTGGCGGCCTCGTTGAGAAACGCGAGCGTCATCAGCGCATCGACGGCGGCGCGGTCGCAGCGTTTGGGCCAGCTCCAATCGAAGTCGCACAGCGGCCTGAAGCGGCCGATATGAGCGGTGCGCAGCCGTCGCTCCAGGCTGCGGCGGGCGCGTTCCTGCTCCTCCCAACCGAGCAGCGCGGTGACCCAGGCTTCGCCGGCGACCTCGCTCCAGTGCGCCAGCAGCCCGTGCAGATGGAGCGCGCCGGCGCGGGCGCGCTGTGTGTCGTGCTCAGTCATCGCGATCATCCTTGAGCTGGTCATAGGTTTCGAGCGGATGCGGCCGCACCGGCGCATCGCGGTCGCGCACATGCGCGGGCAGCACGACGGCGACGGGTGGGGTTTCGCCGCGCTGCTCGCGTCGGCGTTCGAGGGCAAGGCGCACGGCGTTTGGGTGGGGCACGCCGCGCTCCAGCGCATCGAGAATGGCGGCCTCCAGGTCGGCGGCGCCGTAGCGTTCGAGCAGCCGCAGCAGGGCGGCGGTGATGGTACCGAGATTGCCGCCGCGCTCGGCGGCACGCATGAGCAAGCTCTGGCTGGCCGGTGCGGCCTGGGCGAGGCGATCGCTGGCGCGGTGCTGACGCGCGGCGCGCTTGTCGTCGACCAGCGCCTGGAGATGGGCGGCATCCTCGATCTGCGCGCCCTTGTCGTAGCTGCGCCGGTGGCATGCGAGCACCGCGGCGCCGTCGAGGATGCGCACCTCGAGCGGATCGGCGAGCACGGTCAGCACGCGCCGGACCTGGGTGTACGGCACCGAATAATCGTTCAGGTCAAAGCGGACATAGGGCGTCTTGCCGACCGACACCGCGACGCGCTCGAGCAGCGGCGCCGGATTGTCCGGCAGCGCCATCAGGCGGGCCACTTCGCCGGCGAATACGTCTCGGACGGTGCGCTCGGGCTCGTCTGGGCAGCGCCGATCGGCGGCAGGACCGCAGCACCAGGCTGCGGCCTGGGCATTGAGGTCGTCGAGATCGGTGAAGCTGCGGGCCGCGAAGAAGGCATCGCGCACATAGCGGATGGCGCGTTCGACACGGCCCTTCTCGTTGCCGCGGGCGATCGCCACGGGCCGCGGCTCGTAACGATACTGTCCGGCAAAGCCCAGCAAGGTGGGATGGAAGCGGATGGCTTCGCCGCGCCGTTCCAGCACCGCAGTTTTGAGATTGTCGTACAATAGAACACGCGGAACACCGCCCCAGGCGGTGAAGGCGGCGACATGGCCGCGCAGAAAATTCTCCATCCGGGCGTCCGGGAAGAAGCGCAGAAAAATCTGCCGCGAGTAGCTGAGCACCATGACGAACGCCATCAGCTGGCGCCGCGCCCGGCCGATCGCGAGCTGGCCGAAATGTCCCCAGTCGACTTGCCCCTGTTCGCCCGGAAGGCTGCGCAGACGAAGATAGGCTTCGGGCTTGCGGCGCGGCCGATGGCAGGCGATCACATGGCGGAAGTGATCGGGGCGGCCGGGATAGCCGCGTTCGCGCACCATCACGTACAGGCGGCTGGCGGTCAGCGTCGGAAATGCCTCCACCGTGTGACGGATGAACGGCAGATACGCATCGATCAGCGATTTGCGCGGCGGCGCGCCGATCCTGGGCAGACCAGCCTGGGCCAGCACCCGCCGCACCACGCTGTGATGCACGTGCAGCTGACGGGCGATGGTGCCGACCGTCCACTTCTCGGCGTGATAGTAGCGCAGGATCTGCGCCTCGATGTCGGGCGGTGTCACCATGGTCGGTTCCCGTTCGGGTCGTGTCGCGGCAAGCTGCAACGACCGCGGCGGCGCAAAAACCCCTGACGGACGAGATCCGGACACCGTCGCCCGCACCAGTGACAGTGCGGGCCCGAGCGTCGCGGCCGCTCACCCGAGGCTGTTGCCGCGCTCGCGATCGCCAGCGAGCCGGGCGGCAGCGGATCATCAGGCGACGGTCGCGGTG
>JASHQW010000038.1 GCA_030038875.1 Gammaproteobacteria bacterium
GCGGCGTGCACCACGCCACGCAGCGGCGGCAGCTCGCGCGCGATTTCCTCGAGCAGGGAGCTGAGTGCCGCGCGATCGGTGACATCGCGTGCGCGCGCCAGCACCCGCACCCCTTGCCGTTCGAGCCGTGCGAGCGCACTGCGCGTCTCGAGAGTCTCGGCCGCACGACGGCCGACGAGGACGAGATTCCGGGCGCCCCGTTCCGCGAGCCACTCCGCCGTCCGCAGTCCGAATCCGCTCAGGCCCCCCGTGACCAGCCAGCTTGCATCGGCGGCGAGCTCGAGCCGAGGCGCGGCAATCGGCACGGCAGCCGGAAGCTCCGCAAGCCCCTTGCCGTAGGTCACGACCAATTTGCCGATGTGACGCGACTGCTGCATGTAGCGGAATGCATCGATGACGTTTTCGGCTTCGAACGCCCGATAGGGAAGCGGCCGCAGTGCTCGATCGCGAAACAGCGCGACTACCTCCGCGAAGAGCCGTTGCGCGAGCTGCGGCTCATTCGTCATCAACTGGTCTACGTCAATGCCGAAGTAGCTGAGGTTATTACGGAACGGGCGCAACCCGACCTGGGTGTTCTCGTAGTAATCGCGCTTGCCGAGCTCCAGGAAACGCCCGAAGGGCTTCAGGATGCGGAGGTTACGGTTGATCGCCTCTCCCGCGAGCGAGTTCAACACCACATCGACGCCCTGCCCGGCGGTGTCCTCGAGAATCCGATCGGCGAATTCGAGACTGCGGGAATCGTAGATGCGCTCGACCCCGAGCAACCGCAGGAAATCCCGCTTGGCGTCGGTTCCAGCCGTCGCGAACACCTCCGCCCCGCACCAGCGGGCGATCTGAATTGCCGCGAGGCCGACGCCGCCGCAGGCGCCGTGGATCAGCACTCTCTCGCCTTCCCGCAGTCGCGCGAGATGGTGCAGCGAGTAATAGGCGGTGAAGAAGGCGCTCGGCACGGTGGCGGCCGCCTCGAACGACAGCCCGGCGGGAATACGCGCGATGGTAGAAGAGCGCGTGATGAGGTAATCGCTGAAGCTCGAAGGCGCGAAGCCGACCACCGCATCGCCCGGGGTGATCTCGCCGCAGTTACTGCCCACGTGGGTCACGGTGCCGGCGAATTCCAGTCCCAGGCTGGGGCCTGCAAAGCCGGCCTCGACGGCCTCGTCCGACAGCAGTCCGAGCGCGTACATGATGTCGCGGAAGTTGACGCCGGTCGCCCGCACCGCCACCTCGACCTCGTCATCGCCGGGCTCGCGGCGCGGATGAGCGGTCCAGCGCAGGTTACGCAGCTGACCGGGAATCGAGAATCCCAGCCGCGTCGCGTACTCGACGGCGGGCGTTCGCACCTCGTCGTGAGCCGGGGCGGCTGCGAGTCGCAGCCGCGGTGCGTAGCGCTCGCCCCCTGCCGTGAGTATCAGCTCCTGCTCGTCCGAGTCCGATTGCAGCTCGCGGGCCAGGGCGCGCGCCGTGACCTCAATATCGGCTGCCACGGTCTCGATGTCGATGAGACGTACCCGGCCGCTGCCGGCCTCGTTCATGAGTGTCCGCACGAAGCCATGGAGCGATGCGCAAGTGAGCGCCTCGTAGCCGCCACGGCCGGGCAGGAGGTGGGTGGCGGCATTCGCAGTGACGAAGCAGCAGAGCGTCCGCTGCTGACCCGCCTCGCATGCGCGCGCAAAGGCGCCAGCGGCTGCGCAGTGCTCTACCTGGGTATCGAGGAGCGACCCCGCATCGGCCGCGCTCGGGCCGCTCAGGTACACGATGCCAGCCGGCACGCTCGTCTGCTCGGCTGCGCATTGGAGTGCTTCCGCTATGCCTGACGCCTCTGGCACTGCTCCCCGTGTGACGGCAGTCCCGCCTGCCTGCAATCGCGCGCACAGCCGCGCAGCCAGATCCGCGGCGTAATCCGAGCCGTCCGCCAGCACCAGCCATGGGCGCTCGCCGGGCGCCTCTTGCAGAGGCCGCTCGCCCGCCACGGTGCGAGTGCCGACCACCAGGAACGGACCCGTCTCGAGCGCATCGGCGCGCAGATGCTCCGCCTGCACCGAGAATCCCCCGGCTTGCAGCTGCCGCGTCCAGAAGCCCTGAGGATCGTCGCGGTGCGAGCGGGTGAGATCGGCTCCTTCGCTCCACCACGCCGGATCCCGTCCGAAGACGAAGTCGAGCCAGCGTGCGGCACGTTGTCCGATGATCACCAGCGATCCGCCGGCCCGCAGCAGCGCCCGCGCACAATCGAAAGCCGAGAGCGCAGCGCGCGCTGAGACGTAATCCAGCCAGACGATCGCGAGGTCGGCGTCGGGCTCCGAGCCTGCGGCAGCAAGAGCCGCAACCTGAGCGGCCGGATACCTCTCCCTGAGGCGCAGCGCCTCATCGCGACTCGCTGCTTCATCGCTGAGGAAGAGGTAGTCCGCGCGATTGAAGTCCAGAGCACGGCAGATCTCGCTCCCGAGGCCTGGACCGCCGCTGCTGATTTCCGCGATCTTGAGCCGCCGCCCCTCGGGAAGCTGTGCCAGGGCGCTGCGGACTTGCGCCTGCAGAGCCTCGCCGAGACGCGCCTTGAGGCTCACGCCGAGCGCCTGACGCAGCAGCACGGCCGCCGGGCTCTGCTCGGGATGGATCTCGGTCAGGCTGCGTCCGCCTCCGAGCAGAGCGGGCAGATGCACCCCTACACAGCCGACGGTATGGATGATGTGGAAGTAGTCCGGATAGTCGCTGATCAGGCTGTTCCAGATATCCTGAGCCGAGCCGGGCGGCTCATGCGCCTCGTCCAGCAACCCGTCCGCGCGCGCCAGCGCGAGCAGCTGGGCCTGAAAGGGCTGCGCGTCCTCGACAACAGAGGTGACCAGGCCGAGCGACTCGCGCACGAAGCGTCCGCACAGCTCGCTCAGGAGCGGCTCGACTTCGGACGCGTACTGGCGAAGCTGGCGCTCGACCTCTCGATCACCGAAGCATTCCTGCAGCGCAGGCGCGAGCTCCGGGAAGCGCGTCTCCACCGATGCTGGTCCCGCATCAGCGAGCGGTCTCGGCACGGCCGCGTATTGCAGGTAGCGGACCTGCTCCCCCACCAAGCGCTGAACGCGGATGCCCTGGAAGCGTACCTCCTCGAGCAGCGCAATCGGCCGCAAACCCTCGTCAAACAGCTCGAATCGCGCCGAGACGGAGTGGGGACCGCGCGTCAGCAGCTGCGCGCGCGCGTACCGCGGAGGTCCCAGGCCCTTGCGGCAGCTCATGTGTCCGACGCGGACCGGCACAAACGTGAAGCCAGGGTAACCGGTCGCATGATCCGCCAGGAGCTCGAGGATGAGCTGGAACGTGCCGTCGAGGGACGCCGGGTGCAGCAGGTATTGCGCGAAATCGGCCTGCAGGCAGTCCGGCACCGCGAGTGATGCAAGCACCGATCCGCCTTCCATCCATCCGCCGCTGATCGTCTGGAAGGCTGGCCCGTAGCTCAGGCCGACCGCAGATGCCGCGTCCAGGTGGCTGCGGCCCGTGAAATCCTCCGGACGTAACGGCACCGTGCAACGGAGGCGCCCGAGCCTGCGGTCGGTCGGCGTGGCCAGTACCCGGCCCGCCGCATGCAAGGTCCACGGATCGTCGCTGAGTTGCTCGCGCGACCGGATCACGAACCGACCGTCGCGCGGATCGAGCGCGCAGCGGAGCGTGCGGCTCGGTGCGGCGGCCAGCAGAATCGGCGCACGGATCTCCAGGTCCTCGACCTCGTGCAGCGCCTCGCCCCCTTGCCAGCAGGCAGCGAGAGCCAGCGCCAGCTCCGCATATCCCGATCCCGGAAATACCGTCGCCTCGCCGACGGCGTGATCGGCCAGGAACGGCAGGCGCTGCGTATCGATCGTCGTTTCCCAGGCGGGATCGGTGCCGGGGAGCGGGTAGCCGAGCAGCGGATGCTGGGACTTGCGGTCGAGCAGGCCGAAGGAGTCCGCCGTCACCGCGTGCCAGTGGCGCTGTCGCTGCCACGGATAGTTGGGAAGGGACGCGTTTCGGCCGGGCCATGGAAACAGTTGCTTCCACTCGACGTGCGCGCCGGCGATCAGAGCCTGACTGGCGGCCGAATAGATGCGCTCGGGGCTGTCATCGGCGCGTGTCCCTGTGCTGATCACTCGTCCGGAAAGGTCGGCATCCTCGAGGCAATCCAACAGATACCGGCGCAGCGTCGTGTGGGGCCCGATCTCGAGATAGATGTTGATACCGTCGGCCGCCATCCTCTTGACCGCACGCTCGAACAGCACGGGTTCGCGCACGTTGTGCCACCAGTACCCGGCACCGACTGATTCGCCCGACAGGCGCTCGCCGGTCACTGTCGAATAGAACGGGATGGTCGAGTCCTCGGGCTCCAGATGCGCGAGCGCGCGCTGAAGAGCGGCGTTGAGCGCGTCCATCGCGGGGCTGTGGAACGCGTAGTCCAGCTCCAGGCGCTTGTGGAAGACGCCTTGATCCGTGAGCGCCTGCTCGAGCTGCTCGAGGTCGAATCGCGGGCCGGCAATGGTGACGCCACGGCTGCTGTTGATTCCGGCGATCACCAGCCTCCCGGTGAGCCGCAACGAGTCGAGGATCTCGCGCGCGCGTACCTCACCGGAGGCGACCGCGGTCATATTGCCGAGCCCCTTGGTAGTCCCCTGCAGGGAGCTGCGGTGATAGATGACGCTGACGGCTGCGGCGAGTGACAGCGAGCCTGAAGCCCACGCCGCCGCGACCTCCCCGACGCTGTGGCCTGCGACCGCAACGGGCACGAGGCCTCGCTGCCGTAACATCGTCGTCACGCCCACCTGCCAGGCGAACAGCGCGGGCTGAGCGATCTCGGTGCGATCGTAGCGATCCTCGCCGTGCTCCGCCGCGAGCTCGTCCTCAAGAGACAGCGGCCCGTAGCGCGAGAACAGCTCGTCGACCTCGCGTACCGCTGCGCGGAAGGTGGGGTCCGCGAGCAGCAGCCTCCCCATGCCGGCCCACTGTGCTCCGTTTCCCGAATAGATGAACGCGGCGCCCCGCGGCGCCTCGAGCAGCGTGCCGCTTTCCACGCGGGCATTCGTGGGTCGCTCGAGCGAGAAGTCGGTCAGAGTCTCGGCAACGCTCTCGGGGGTTCTCCCGAACAGCACGGCACGGTGCGGATGGGCCTCGCGCCCGAACACAGTCTGGTAGGCGATGTCATAGAGCGCGCTGCGAGGCTGCTCGGCGATGGTCCGCGCCAGATCGCGCGCTGCGACCCTGAGCGCCCGCGCGTCGCGCGCCGACACCAGGATTGGCAGCGCACTGGTCAGGGGTTGTGCGCCGGTCGAGAGCGCCCGAGTCTCGATACTCTCGAGAATGACGTGCGCGTTGGCCCCTCCGAACCCGAACGAGTTCACTCCGATCACGATTCGACCGGATTCGCGCAACGGCCGGCTGACGCTCGGGATCTCGAGATTCCACTCGCCGAGGGGGATGTGTGGACTGGGTGCCTCAATTCCGATTTGCGCGGGAACGACCCGGTGCCTGATGCAATGCAGTGCCTTGACGAGACCAGCAACCCCGGCGGCTGTTTCCAGATGTCCGACGTTGCCCTTCACGGATCCAATCGGCAGCGGCTGATTTCTGGGCCGATGACGGGCGATGGCCTCGCTCAGCGCAAGTGTCTCGATGGGATCACCCACGGCGGTGCCTGTCCCATGGGCCTCTATGTAATCGATCTCCGTCGGCGCGATGCCGGCGCAGGCATAGGTTTCGACCAGGAGCGCGGCCTGGGCCGAGTGACTCGGGACGGTGATGCCCGACTTCCGTCCGTCGGTGTTGACGGCGCAGTGCGCGACGACGGCCAGTACCGGGTTGCCGTCGGCCAGTGCCTGATCGAGATCCTTCAGGTAGAAGACGCCGCCCCCCTCGGAGCGCACGTAGCCGTCAGCGGCGGCATCGAACACCCGGCAGCGCCCCTGCCGCGACAGCATGCTCGCCTTGGAGAAGGACACGAAGCCCATGGGATGCAGATGCAGACTGACCGCGCCGGCGAGGGCCTGGGTGATTTCCCCTGCCGCGATCGCACGCCACGCCTGATGGAACGCGACGAGGGCGGATGAGCAGGCCGTGTCGATCGCCATGCTCGGGCCGCGCAGATCATAGAAATAGGACAGCCGGTTGGCAGCGATGCTCGAGGTATTTCCGGTGGCGAACGAGGTATCCACGGCCGCAGGGTCGTCCAACAGACGCCAGGCGTAGTCGACGCTCGAGATGCCGATGTAGACACCGCAGTCGCTGCCCCGCAGCGCCGAGGGCCGGACGTTGCCGTTCTCGAACGCCTCCCAGCTCATTTCCAGCAGCAGCCGCTGCTGCGGATCCATGAGCGCCGCCTCGCGCGGCGAGATCCCGAAGAAGGCGGCGTCAAAGCCCGATACGTCGCCGATGGACCCGGCGGCGAAGGTGTAAGTGGACCCTGGATGGGCCTTATTGGGATGCAGGTACGGCTCGAAGGACCACCGCCCCGCCTCGACCTCGGTGACGAGGTCCCGGCCAGCGAGAAGATCATCCCAGAATCGCGCCGGCGTAGTGCCCGGCATCCTGAATGAGGCCGCAACGATGGCGACCCTGCCGGATCGATCCCTTGGACCGGCGTTGTCCGTCACGACCACGGCCTCATGAGCTGCGAGCTGACTCCCCGGTGGTTGGGGTGACTCTCCACAACATAATCGGATCACCCCCGCGGCTCGGCTCCCGCACCTCCATGAGGCCGGTTCGGAGCACTGACACGCCGTGGAGCGATTAAAGCACAATGTCACCCGGCTGTGACGGCCCGGTGCCGCAAAGGGCCTGAGCGCGCTCGTGACCTAGGCAGATCGGCTTACTTCAACCGCCCTCCCTCCGAGGGCCGCCAGAAACTCATCGATCGCCTGCACGCACTCCGGCTCATCGAGCAGCGGCGCGTGCCCGCGACTCTTTGCGATCACCGTGCTGAGATCCGGCTTCTCCCGCTTCATGCGCTCGAGTGTCGCCGCGCTCACGATGTCCGAGTGCTCGCCGCGAATCGCGAGGATCGGCACCTTGGCGATCGCACCCCACAGCGGCCACAGGTCCGGCGCCGCCTTGGACGTGTCCTTGAGCGGCTCGGCGATGAGCGGATCGGCATCGGGCTGCGGCACGCCCTGCGCGTCCTCCCGGTAGCCGGCGCGTGTGAGCTTCTCCAAGCGAGCCTCCGAGAGGCCCGGCAGCGCCGGACCGTACACCGCGCGTACATTGGCCACCGCGCCCGCCCAGTCGCGCACCGGCGGCGCCTTGCCGGCGTAGCCGCGGATGCGCTCGAGGCCGCTGCGATCGACCTCGGGACCGACGTCGTTCAGTACGATGCCGGTGATCAGGGCCGGCTGCATCGCCGCCAGCACCATCGCCATGAGGCCGCCCATCGAGGTGCCGATGATCGCAACGCGCGCGGCGCCGAGCCCGGCCAGCAGCTGCTGCAGGTCGGCGAGATATACCGGGATCTGGTAGTTGCCGAAGTTCGGGTCGCGAGCCGACAGCCCACGGCCGCGCACGTCGGGCACGATCACCCGGTAGCGCGCCGCGAGGTGTGCCGCCAGATCCTCGAAGTCGCGCCCGGTGCGCATGAGTCCGTGCAGGCACAGCACCGTCGGCGCCGCCGGCCCGGGGCCGGGATAGACGCGCGCGAAGAGCCTGAGGCCCTCCTGACTCTCATACCAGTACTCGGCCATGCTCGCTCCTCGAGTAATGTCCGCCGAAATCGCTCCCTGCTGCGCAGCCGGCGAAAGTCGCGCCTTTCGCCGGCGGAACCCAGGGTGATGTCCGCCGAAATCACTCCCTGCTGCGCAGCCGGCAAAAACCACGCTTTTTGCCGACGGCAACCGAAGTAATATCCGGCAAAATCGGCGCAGCCGATTTTGCCCAATAAACTAATACTCGCGCCCGGCGAGCTCGGCGCGCAGCTCGCGCTTGAGGACCTTGCCGTTGGCATTGCGCGGCAGGGCGCTGCGCCACACGACGTCGGCGATGCGTTGCTGCTTGCCGACCCGCTCGTTGGTCCAGTCGATCAGTGCCTGCCGGTCGGGCGCGCTGCCGGGCCGCGCCACCACGACCGCGACGGGGGTCTCGCCCCACTTGCGGCTGCGCGCGCCGACCACGGCCACTTCGGCGATGTCGGGATGCTCGCGCATCACCTGCTCGATGTCGGCAGGGTACACGTTCTGACTGCCCGAGAGGATCATGTCCTTCTTGCGGTCGACGACATAGAGGAAGCCGTCGGCATCGAGGTAGCCCAGGTCGCCGGTGCGCAGCCAGCGGCGTCCGTCCGGCCCCTCCCAAGTGGCCTCCGCGCTCGCCTCGTCGCGGGCGTTGTAGCCCTGCATGAGGAGCGGGCTCACGCCCACGATCTCGCCCACGGCCTCCGCGGGCAGCTCGCGTCCGTCCTCACCGATGATGCGCAGGTCGGTGCCGAGAAAGGGCTTGCCGACGGAGGCGGTCTTGGCCGCGAAATCCTCCGGCGCCAGGATCGTGCACAGGCCCTCGGTGAGGCCGTAGAGCTCGATGAGCGTCGCGCCCGTGCGGCGCGGGAACTCGCGCTTCACCTCGAGCGGCAGCGGCGAGCCGCAGCACATGATGGTATCGAGACTGTCGAGGTCGTGGCGCCCGAGCTCCGGCAGCGCGAGCAGCCGCTCGAGCTGCAGCGGCACGAAGTTGCCGTGGCTGATGCGCTCGCGCTCGATGAGCGCCGCGCAGGCGTGCGCGTCGAAATGCGGCATGATGACGATGGTGCCGCCCACCAGCACCGTGCACAGCATCGCCACCCAGCTGATGTTGGAGAACAGGCCGAGCGAGCACAGCGTGACGCAGTCGCTGCGGTAGCGGAGCGTCAGCGCGCAGTCCACCGCCCAGTTGAGACGGCAGCGGTGACTGTGGACGATGCCCTTCGGCACGCCGGTGGTGCCCGAGCTGTAGATGATGTTGCACTCGGCCTGCGGGCTCACCGCTGCGCGCGGCGGCTCGCTCGACTGCAGCGCGCGCCAGCCGTTGAGCTCGATCCAGGGCGCCCCCGGAGAGCCGTGTGCCACACGCACCGCGGTCGCGATCCGGCTCCCGACCGCGGCGAGCGCATCGATGCGCGCGCAATGGGACCCGGAGGCGAACACGGCGCGCACCTGCGCGTCCTCGATCATGGCGCCGACGGCGGCGTCGTTCACCGACACGTTGAGCGGCACGGCCACGCACCCGGAGCGCAGGATGCCGAAGGTCGTGAGCGCCATCTCCAGGCTGTTGTCCATGAGGAGGGCGACGCGATCGCCGCCGCGCAACCCGAGGCCGGCGAGCCCGTTGGCGATGCGGGCGGTGTCCCGCTCGAACTCGGCCCAGCTGAGCCGCCGCGTTCCTTCCACCAGCGCCGTGCGCCGGGCACGCCAGCGCCCGTGGCGCGCGATCAGCTCCGGCAGCAGCGGCTCCGGCGCCTCGAACCAGCCCATGGGCGTGCCCTGAGGTGAGCGCTGGCGTCAGTAGTGGTACTGGACGGTCACGGCCCAGATGCGCGGCGGCCCGTAGAAGCCGAGCTCGCTCACGCCACCGACGAAGCTGTAGAGCGGCGGCGAGGCGAGCGGCGGCGGACCGAACTCGTAGCCGGCGACGCGGTAGTACTTGTTGGTGAGGTTCTTACCATCGAGCGACACCCGCCAGTGCTTATCGCTGCTGGTGAACGCGAGACCCGCGTTCAATAGTCCGTAGCCGGGCTGATCGGTCGCCGTCCAGGCGGTGATGGTGGTCGCCGTCTTGGCGTAGCTGCGGTAATCGACCCCGGCGCGCGCCGTCAGCGAGCCCGCCTGCAGATTCCACGTGTAGGACTGGTATTCCGAGATCGTCCAGTGCGGCGCATTCAGCGGCGTCTGCGAGGAGGACAGGTCGACCGACGCGACACCGGCCGTGCAGCCGGGCGTGATCTGGGGTGTCAGCGGGAAGATATCGCACGGAACGATGTAGTTCTTGTAATAGGAGTCGAGATAACCGACGTTGGCGCCAAAAGTGAGCGCCGGGGTCGCGCGCCATACGCTCTGCAGCTCCGCGCCCTCGTTGATCTGCTTGCCGGCGTTGGTCGTGTAGGTGACGTTGGCCGGCAGCCCGTTGAAGATCGTGACCTCGCCCAGCTCGATCTGCGCGTCGGTATAGGGGTCATAGAACACGTCGGCGTTCAGCAGCAGCGTGTCATCCAACAGTGTGCTCTTTATACCGAGCTCGTAGCTGTTGGCGGTCTCGGCGTTGTAGCCGTTCTTGGTGGTGGGGCTCAGCAGTGCGTTGCCGCGCATGTCGAAGCCGCCGCTCTTGAAGCCCTTGCTGTAGGTGAAGTACCCCATGACGTTCGGGGCGAAGTGGTAGTCGAAGCCGAGTCGCGGGTCGACATTGGAGAAGGTGCGCTCCCCGGTGTAGTTGGTCACGACGCCGGGAAACGGGATGAGTGTTGCCGGCGCCTGCCCCGGCGTGGTGAAGGTCACGCCGGGCGTGACCGGGGGACCCACGTAGTCCTCCTGGAACACCTGCGCCGTGATTTTGTCCTGGTTCCAGCGCAGGCCGACATCCACGTTGAGCTGATCGGTCAGCTTCCAGGAGCTGTCGCCGTAGACTGCCGTGCTCTTGGTGAGGTCGCAGCCGGAAACCAGCTCGGTGATGTAGGTGTCGAGTGCCGGGATGTCCAGCAGCGGCAGCGTGCCGATGTCGGCGTCGTAGTCGCCGCAGGAATTGCTGTCCATGAAGAAAAAGCCGCCGACCGCCTTCACCAGCGAGTTGGTGAAGCTCAGCTGCGCCTCCGCCGAGGACTGCTGGTCGTGGTAGAGCCCGTCGACGTCGAACAGGTTGTCGGCCGTCTCAGAGAAGTTGATGAACTGCTGGCCGTGCCCTTCGTAGTAGGCGCCGACGAGCTTCAACGAGAGTTCGCTCGTCAGGTTCTGGGTGTAGGTGGCTG